>DASXXO010000284.1:0-3028 GCA_036503045.1 Caldimonas sp.
TGGAGCATCGTGAAGAGCGCGAGGTCGGCGCCGATCGTCGCCAGCCACTGCGGGCTGGTCGGGCGTGCGAACGCCTGCGGCACTGCGCCGCCCCGGAAACGCGGCAGCAGCCACATGCTGATCGCGAGCGTCGCGTAGGCGATGCTCACCGCCGTGACCGCGGGCGTCGGGCGCAGACTGAAGGCACCGGTCAGAGCGAGCGTGACGATCAGGGCGACGCCGATCGCCGCCCGCGCGGCGATGAATGCGCCGTAGATGCGCTCGAAGGTCGTCTCGGCGATGCTGCGGCTGCTCCCCGGCGCGCGCGCCTGCGCCGCCTCGCTGTCGTTGAGCCAGGAGACCGTGAAGCGCGAGTCGTCGACCAGCGACGGCGCGTCGCCGGTGCTGCCGAAGGCGCCGAACCAGGACTCGTCGACGACGCTGCGGCGCCGTGCCGGACGAGCGGTCGTGTTCGCGCGCGCTGGTGCGCTCATGACTCGCGCGCCTGCCCTTTCTCGAACGCGGCCCGGTGCGCGTCGCCGCAGAAGACGCCCCCCCGGCCCGGCAGCGCTTCGTCGCGCGGCAGGTGCACGCCGCAGTAGGCGCAGGCGATCATCGGCTGCGGTGGCGGGGGCTCGGCGGTCCCGCCGACGTTGCGACGCCTGCTCGCCGTGCCGCGCAACAGCCAGAGCAGGACGACGACCGCGATCACGAAGAGGACGATCTTCATGGGGTTCAGCTCGCCGGCGGCCGGTGCAGGACGACCTCGAGGACGAAGCGCGAGCCCACGTACGCGAGCAGCAGCAGCGCCGCGCCGGCGTAGACGCCGCGCGTCGCGCGCGGACCGCGCCAGCCGAACGCGCTCCGTCCGGCGAGCAGGGCGGCGAAGACGAGCCAGCCGAGCACCGAGAACACCGCCTTGTGGTCCCAGCGCCAGTGGTCGCTGAACCAGATGCCGAGACCGATCGCGGCCGAGAGGACGACGAAGCCGGCGCCGACGAAGCGGAACGTCAGCCGCTCAAGCCGGAGCAGCGGAACGCCCTCGCCCGCAGGCTCGGCGAGGGACGGCGCGCGGCGCATCTGGCGCTCGGCGCGGTTGAGCAGCAGCGCGTGCAACACGGCGACGCCGAACAGGCCGTACGAGGCGACGCCGAGCAGCCAATGCAGTGGCGCCCAGACCGACGCAGCCTGGGGATGGACCTGGCCCGGAAAGAGCCACGCGAGGACGACCACGACGACGCCGAGCGTCGCGAGCGCGCGCCGTGCGCCGGCAAGCGGAACGAAGCGGCTCTCGAGCTCGTAGACCGCGAGGACGAGCCAGAGCGTCACCGAGAGCACCGGCGCGAAGCCGAAGCGCGCACCCGGCCGGTCGGAGCCGATGCCGGCGACGTCGATGACGATCGAGACGCCCTGCATGATCCACCCGACCAGCAGCGCGGTACGCAGGCTCGAGGAGTAACGCTCGCTCGGGATCGCCGCGGCGAGATAGCACGCGAGGGCGGCGACGCTCGGCACGGTGAGCGCCAGCGCCATCGGCGTGACCGCGCCCGCTTCTGGACCGAACGATAGAATCATCGGCCTCAAGTGTACTGACGTACTTCGCAGCGACGACGTGCCTTCTGCCCTCACCGATCGCTTGAGTCGGCTCGTCAAGACGATGCGCGGCTCGGCTCGCATCACCGACGAGAACGTCCAGGACATGTTGCGCGAGGTGCGGATGGCGCTCCTCGAGGCCGACGTCGCGCTCCCGGTCGTGCGCGACTTCGTCGCGCGGGTCAAGGAGCGCGCGCTCGGCGCTGAGGTCAGCGGGGCGCTCTCGCCGGGCCAAGCATTAGTCGGCGTCGTCGATCGCGAGCTCGCGGCGACGATGGGCCCCGAGGGCGGCGGTGTCGCGGAGCTCGACCTGAAGGCGCAGCCGCCGGCCGTGATCCTGATGGCGGGACTGCAGGGCGCGGGCAAGACGACGACCACCGCCAAGCTCGCGAAGCACCTGCTCGAGAAGCGCAAGAAGAAGGTGCTCACGGTCTCGACCGACGTCTACCGGCCGGCCGCGATCGAGCAGCTGAAGACGGTGACGCGCCAGGCCGGCGCGGAGTGGTTCCCGTCGAGCCCGAGCGACGCGCCGGTCGCGATCGCGCGCGCCGCGCTCGAGCATGCGCGCACCCGCTACTTCGACGTCCTCCTCGTCGATACCGCCGGGCGGCTGGCGATCGACGAAAAGCTGATGGCCGAAATCCGCGAGCTGCACGCGGCGCTGAAGCCGGTCGAGACGCTCTTCGTCGTCGATGCGATGCAAGGGCAGGACGCGGTGAACACGGCGAAGGCGTTCAAGGAAGCGCTGCCGCTCACCGGCATCATCCTGACCAAGATGGACGGCGATTCGCGCGGCGGCGCCGCGCTCTCGGTGCGCGCCATCACCGGCGCGCCGATCAAGTTCGCCGGCACGAGCGAGAAGCTCGACGGCCTTGAGGTGTTCGACGCCCAGCGCCACGCCGGGCGCATTCTCGGCATGGGCGACATCGTCGGCCTGGTGCAGGAGGTCGAGAAGAACGTCGATGTCGCGGCGGCGCAGAAGCTCGCCGACAAGATCAAATCCACCGGCAGCTTCGATCTGAACGATTTCCTGTCACAGATTTCACAGATGAAGAAGATGGGCGGCTTGGGCGGGCTCATGGACAAGCTACCCTCCCAGTTGTCGGGGCGTGCTGCCCAGCTCGGCCCGGCCGAGCTGGATCGCGCCGAGCGCGATGTCCGCCGCATGGAGGGCATCATCTGCTCGATGACACCGCTCGAGCGGAGGAAACCCGAGCTGCTCAAGGCGACGCGCAAGCGCCGCATCGCCAGCGGCGCGGGAGTGCAGGTGCAGGACGTCAACCGGCTGCTCAGCCAGTTCGAGCAGATGCGCGACATGATGAAGAAGATGAAGGGTGGCGGGATGATGAAGATGATGAAGCGCATGGGCGCCATGAAAGGCATGGGCGGCATGCGCTGAAAAGCGCCCGCGACGAAGACTTCGGCATCAGAAGGAAGCGATGGACAGCTATCAAAG
>DASXXO010000285.1:0-4398 GCA_036503045.1 Caldimonas sp.
AAGGCGTGGGTCGACCGGATCGCGATCGCCGGCAAGACCTTCGTCTACACCGACAAGGGGCCGGTCGGGCTCGCCGGCGCCAAGCGCGTGATCGTCGTCGTCGCGCGCGGCGGCTTCTACGGCGCCGGTTCGCCGAGCGCGTCGTTCGAGCACGGCGAGAGCTATCTGCGCGGCATCTTCGCGTTCCTCGGCATCACCGAACTCGAGCTCGTCGTCGCCGAAGGTCTCGCCGTTGGTCCCGAGTCGCGCGCAGCCGGCATCGCGCGCGCCGAAGCGGCGATCGCCGCGCTCAGCGCCGACCGCGAGCGCGTCCTGGAACCCGCCTGACGCAGAGAAGGAGGACCCCATGAACGGGCCCAACGTTTTCGCCTCGCGAGCGGCGGCCATGCCGGCCGCGCCGCGTCGTGTCGTCCATCGCACGCGCGGACGCCGGCACGGGCCGATCGTCCGTCTCGTCAGCCCGTCCGACGTCGGTGCGCTCGTCAAGCCGTTCGTCTTTCTCGACTATTTCGACGTCGACGCCGCGCGGGCGCCGCAGTTCGGCTTTCATCCTCACTCGGGAATCGCGACGCTGACCCTGCTGCTCGAAGGCGGCAGCGCCTACGAAGACAGCACCGGCGCGAGCGGGACGATGGCGGCGGGCGCGGTCGAGTGGATGCAGGCCGGCGGGGGCGTCTGGCATACCGGGCGCGCCGTCGGCGCGCGGATGAGGGGCTACCAGCTCTGGGTCGCGCTGCCGCCGGCGCTCGAGAACGCGCCGGCGCAGAGTCGCTATCTCGGCGCGGAGCGCTTCTCTGCTTACGGTCCCGCGCGCGTGATCCTCGGCGCGCTCGGCGACGCGCGCAGCCCGATCGACGCGCCATCGGCGCTGAACTATCTCGACGTCCGCCTGCGCTCGGGAGAGGTCTGGCACTACGACCCGCCCGCGGGCCACGACATCGCCTGGATCGCCGTGCACGAGGGCAGGGTGCTCACGCCCGACCCGATCACGGCGGGCGAGCTGGCGGTGCTCGCCGCCGGGGCGGCGCCGATCGCGTTTCGCGCGCAGAACGACGCGTCGTTCGTGCTCGGATCGGCGCCGCGGCATCCGCACGACCTCGTGCTCGGCGACTACTCCGTGCACACCGACGCCGCAGCGCTCGCGCGCGGCGAAGAGGGCATCCGTCGCATCGGCGCCGACCTGCGCCGCGCGGGCAAGGTCTAGCGCTCGGCGAGGTGCTCGCTCTGGAGGAAAAGAAGCACCGCTCCCCAAGCGAGCGAAGCGAGCAGCAGGAGAGCGCTCCCTGCCTTCATCGCGACCGCCCACCCGCGTGCGTGGCCGAGCTGGCCGTAGCGCTCGAACAGGAAGACGAAGTCGTGGAAGCTGTCGGCGCCGGTGCCGCCGCCGATCAGCGGCAGCACCGGGTCGGCCGCGTCGTAGGCGTAGACGGCCGCGTCGATTCCGCTCATCGCCAGCCAGGCGAGACAGATCGCCGCGCCGAAGTTGTCGCCGCGACGCTGTAGCGCCACCGCGCAGATCAACGGGAGCAGCAGCTGGCCGAGCGTGCCGCCGGCGACGCGCAGCGTTTCGCCGAACGGCGCGAAGAAGACGTGACCGGCCTCGTGGAAGAGGATCACCGTCAAGTGGAGCAGCGTCGGCGGCTCGGTCAGTCGCGCAAGCAGCACGCTCATGCCCCACACCGCGACCAGCGCGAGCAAGGCGACGCGGCCGAGCCACGCTGGGCGCGCCACGTCGTCGGGGACGTCGAGCAGACGCTCGCGCAGCGAGACGCGGTCTTCCGTGCTTGCCGCGGGGCGGTCCATCGCGTCCGAGGATGCCATCGCACGCTGCGCCATGGCCGCATGCGGGGTGCGCGAGTCGGTACTACTGCGCGTCAGGTGATGAGGCGCAGCACCTCTTCATGGTCGATCGGCTTGACGAGGTGTGCGGTGAAGCCGGCCGCGGCGGTTGCTTCGCGGTCGCCTTCCTGGCCGTAGCCGGTGGTGGCGATGATGTGCGCGTTGTGCAGCGTCGGCAGCGCGCGCAGGCGCCTGGCGACTTCGTAGCCGGAGACGTCCGGCAGGCCGATGTCGAGCAGGACGGCGGCGAGCGGCCGCGTCGCCGCGATGGCGAGCGCTTCCTTCCCGCTGAACGCGACGATGACGTCGCGGCCCGACGCCTGGAGCAGCTCGACCAGGCTCTCGGCGGCGTCGCGGTTGTCGTCGACGACGAGGATCGTGCCGCAGTCGGCAGGAGGGGCGGGCTCGACCGCAGCGAGTGGCTGCGCGCGTTCCTTGGCCAACGGCAGCGTTACCGTGAACTTGGTTCCCTTGTTGAGACCGGCGCTGGCGGCGACCACGGAGCCGCCGTGCAGGTCGACGATCTTCTTGACCAGCGTCAGGCCGATGCCGAGCCCGCCCTCGGAGCGGCTGACCGAGCGTTCGCCCTGCACGAACGGCTCGAAGGCGCGCTGGATCAGCGTCGGCGACATGCCCATGCCGTTGTCGCTGACCTCGATGCGGGCGACCGAGTGGCTCCGCGCGACCGACACCTCGACATGGCCGTTCGGCGCCGTGTACTTGGCGGCATTCGTCAGCAGGTTGACGACGACCTGGGTCAGGCGCACCGAGTCGCCGTCGAGGAAGACCGGCTGCGGTGCAAGCTGCAGGGTCAGCGTGTGGCCGTATATCTCGAGCGTGCTGCGCATCGACTCGACCGCCACCTGCACGAGCGTGTTGACCTCGAGCGAGGTGCGCTCGACCTCGATCTTGCCGGTCGTGATGCGGCTCACGTCGAGCAGGTCGTCGACCAGGCGGGTGAGGTGCGCGACCTGGCGGCCGATCATGTCGGCGTACTTGCCGGGCTGCTGCTGCCCTTCTGGAAGCTTCAGCATGCTTACCGCGTTCCTGATCGGCGCGAGCGGGTTGCGCAACTCGTGCGAGAGCATCGCGATGAACTCGAACACGCGGTGTCCCTCGGCCTCGAGCTCCTCGATCCGCCGTTCGTCGCTCAGGTCCTTGACGATGTGGACGAACCCGCTCACGTTGCCGCCCGAGTCGCGGATCGCGCTGATCGACGTGTCGGCCCAGAAGCGCGTGCCGTCGGCCTTGACCTTCCACCCTTCGCTGTGGAAGAACCCCGCATGGGCGACTGCGCTCATCTCGGCTTGCGGCTTGCCGGACTCCCGATCCTCCGCTGCGTAGAGGTTCGCTGCGTCCTGGCCGATCATTTCGCTCGCGAGATAGCCGAGGACCTGTCGTACGGCAGGATTACAGGAGACGACGCGCCCTTGCGCATCGAGCAGGAACATCGCGTGGTCCTGGACACCGTCGACGATGAGGCGCAGCCGCTCCTCGCTCTGGCGCAGCTGCTCCTCGTGGTGGCGCCGCTCGGTGAGGTCGCGCGTGACCTTGGAGAAGCCGACCAGCGCACCGGAGGCGTCGCGCAGCGGCGAGATGATCACGTTGGCCCAGAAGCGCGTGCCGTCCTTGCGCACGCGCCAGCCTTCGTCCTCGAAGCGCCCGGCCGCCGTGGCGCGCCGCAACTCCTCCTGCGGCCAGCCCGACGCGACCGCGTCCGGCTCGTAGAAGATCGAGAAGTGGCGCCCGATGATTTCGGGTGCCTTGTATTGCTTGATCAGCTCGGCGCCGCTGTTCCAGGACGCGATGTGTCCCTCTGGGGTGAGCATGAAGATCGCGTAGTCGCGAACGGTCTCGACGAGGCGTCGGAAGATCTCGTCCTCGGGACGACCGGCGGCGCGACGGGGAACGGGACTACTCATGTGCGGCCCGGTGAGCATACGACGTGCCGCAACCTGACACGAAAAGGTGCTTGTGGCCGCGGATGCCGCCGCTCCGGTCGCGGGAGCCGCGAGCACGCTCCTGCTGCGCGTTCCGAGCAACGCGTTGCTCGCCTATCTCGGACTCTTCGCCGGCTTCCTGCTCGCGGCCACGCTCTCGCAGACCCTGGCGGCGCCGGCAGCCAGCGGGCGTGCGTCCGCAGCGTTGCTTGCCCTCACTGCCCTCGGCTGCTCGGTTCCATTTGTCATCGTGCGCTTCGCGCCGTGATCGCGCCGCGACGAGACGCCCTCAGATCTGCACCCTCGTCCCGAGCTCGACGACGCAGTTGTCCGGCAGGCGGAAGAACTCGACGACGCTGCCGGCGTTGCGCGACATCGTCGCGAAGAGCGCCTCGCGCCAGTGCGCCATTCCGGGTCCGGGCGTCGGCACCACGATCTCGCGGCTCAGAAAGTACGACACCGCGGCCGCGTCGACGACCAGGCCCTCGCCCAGGCAGAGCCGTAGCGCGCGCGGGATGTCGGGCTGGTCCATGAAGCCATAGTCGAGCTGGACCTTCCAGAAGCCCTCGACCAGCTCCTCGACCTGCAGGCGGTTCTCGTCGGCGACGTAGGGGATTTC
>DASXXO010000286.1:0-3482 GCA_036503045.1 Caldimonas sp.
CGATCCGCCGCCGCCGAGCGCGCTCGGCGGCTTCGCCTTCATCGAGTTCGGCGTCGACGACGCGAGCGCCGCGGCGCTCGAAGCGCTGCTCGCGCAGCTCGGCTTCGCGCGCCTCGGCCGCCATCGCTCCAAGCGCGCGACCTTGTTTCGCCAGGGCCAGGTCCTGTTCGTCGTAAACGCCGAACCGGGGTCGGATGCGCGCGCGCGCTTCGCCGAGCAGGGCGCGTGCGTCAGCGCGATCGGCCTCTTCTCGGACGACGCCGCACGCGCGGTGACGCGGGCGACCGCGCTGCTCTCGGCGCGCTTCGAGAGCCCGCTCGGCAGCGGCGAACTGCGCCTGCCGGCGCTCCGCTCGCCGGGTGGCATGCTCGTCCACTTCGTTCCGCAGTCGCTCGGCGCCGAGGGCCTCGCCGCCGCCGACTTCGTCGCCGAGCCCGCGGCGTCTGACGCCGCGTTCGCCGGCGCCGGCCTCATCGCCGTCGACCACGTCGCGCTCGGCATGACCGCCGACCAGCTCGACACCTGGGTGCTGTTCAGCCGCAGCGTGCTCGCGCTCGAGGCCGGCGAGAGCCTCGAGCTCGCCGACCCGTTCGGGCTGGTGCGCACCTGCAGCGTCGCCAGCGCCGACCGGCGCGTGCGCATCGTCCTCAACGTCTCACAGAGCGCCCGCACGCGCACCGCGCGCACGGTCGCCGCGCTCGGCGGGAAGCCGGCGGTGCACCACATCGCGCTCGCCTGCGCCGACATCTTCGCGACGGTCGAGGCGCTCCGCGCAAACGGCGCGCGCCTCGTCGCGGTCTCGGACAACTACTACGACGACCTGCTCGCCCGCCTCGCGCTCGACCCTGCGCTGGTCGCGCGGATGCGCGGGCTTGGCATCCTCTACGACCGCGATGGCACGGGCGGCGAGTACTTCCACGCCTACAGCGAGAGCTTTGCCGAGCGCTTCTTTTTCGAGATCGTGCAACGCTCGCGCTACGACGCCTACGGCGCACTCAATGCACCGGCGCGAATGGCCGCGCAAGAGCAACGCGCAACGGCCTGAATTCCAGGAGACCTTCATGACAACGACGAACCCCTGCATCATCTCGGTCGCGATCACCGGCTCTTTGCCGAAGAAGACCGACAACCCGGCCGTGCCGATCGGCGTCGCCGAGCAGGTCGAGTCGACGCAGGCGGCGTTCGAGGCCGGCGCGACGCTCGTCCACCTCCATGTGAGAAACGATGACGGCTCGCCGAGCTCGGCGCCCGAGCGCTTCGCTGCGGTGCTCAACGGCATCCGCAAGCACGCGCCGGGGATGATCACGCAGGTCTCGACCGGCGGGCGCTCGGGCGCCGGCAAGGAGCGCGGCGGCATGCTGTCGCTCAAGCCCGACATGGCGTCGCTCGCGACCGGCTCGGTGAACTTCCCGACCCGGGTCTACGACAACTCTCCCGAGCTGGTCGACTGGCTGGCCGCCGAGATGAAGCGCTTCGGCATCAAACCCGAGGTCGAGGCGTTCGATCTCTCGATGCTCTTCCAGGCCGCCGCGATGCAGAAGGACGGCCGCATCGACGGCCACTTGCACGTGCAGTTCGTGATGGGCGTGAGGAACGCGATGCCGGTCGACCGCGACGCTTTCGAGTTCTACGTCCGGACGCTCGCACGCCTCTCGCCCGGCGCGACCTGGACCGGCGCCGGCATCGGCCGCGACCAGCTGACGCTCGCGCGCTGGTCGCTCGAGCTCGGTGGCCACTGCCGCACCGGCCTCGAGGACAACGTGCGCCTCGACAAGACGACGCTCGCGCCGTCGAACGCCGCCCTGGTCGCGCAGGTCGCCCGCCTCTGCGAAGAGTACGGGCGGCGCCCCGCGACCGCGGCCGAAGCGCGTCGCATGCTCGGCCTCGCGCCGGTGCCGGCCGCCGCGGCGGCGTAGCCACCGCCTCAGCGCGGCAAGCGCAGGTCGGCGATCACCGGACGGTGGTCGGACGCGTCCTTGCCGCCGACGAAGGCGCGCACGACCTCGACGTCGTCGCTGACCAGCACGTGGTCGATGCGCAGGAACGAGAACGCCGGCCGGAGCGTATGCCCGTAGGTGTAGCCGTAGCCGCGGCCGGCGCTCGCGAACGCATCGCCCAGGCCGATCGCGAAAAGGCGCTGCAGCACTGCCGACGAATCGGGGGCGTTGAGGTCGCCGCAGACGACGAGCGGCCGCGCGCTGCCGCGCAGCGCGGCGGCGAGCGCGCGCGCCTGCGCGAGCCGGCCGGCGTGGTTGCTCTCCCAGAAGTCGATGCCGTCGAGGCCCTCCCGGCGCGCCGCGTTGAGGCCGCGGCGCGGCGATTCGAAGTGGACATCGACCAGCTCGAAGCGGCGCGCGCCGAGATCCACCGTGCAGCGCGCGAAGGTCAGCGTCTCGCCGCCCGCATCGGCGCGGGCCTGGCTGCAGTCGCGCAAGGGCCAGCGGCTGGCGATCACATACTGGCCCTCCTTGTGCACCTCGGGCAAGCCGAACATCTGGCCCGGATGCGCCGGGTCGCGGCCGCGCATCAGCGGGCTCGAGTCCTGCATGACGACGACGTCGGGACGGTGGCGCGTGATCTCGTTTGCAAGCGCGTCCACACCGCCGGGACGTTCGATCGCGAGCAGCGCCTTGACGTTGTAGGTCATGACGCGCAGGTCGGCGGGTGCGGCGTCATCGAGGAAGTTCCAGACCAGCCCCATCGCGAGCGTCGCGAAGGCGGCGATCGTCGCGACGCCGGCGGCGATCCAGCGCCAGCCGAGGCGAAGCGACAGCAGCAGCGCCACGACCGCGGGCGCGACGAGCAGCGGATACGGCAGGTAGCGCGAAAGCTCGAGCCACCACGGCCCGTCGCTCACCAGCTGCTGCGCCGCAGTGAGCGCGAGCACCGAGGCGAGCAGCAGCGCGACGACGAAGCGCAGTGCGCGCGAGCGTGGCCGAACCGGCGAAGGCGAAGCGGAAGCGATGGCGATCAGGCGGCCACGCCGAGCTCGACGAGCACGAACGCATCGTCCTCGGCGATCTCGCGCAGGCTGTCGAAGCGGCCCGACGCGCCGCCGTGGCCGACCTCGAGGTTGATTCTGAAGAGGAGGGGCCGGTCGTCGGCCTTCAGCGTGCGCAGGCGCGCGACGTACTTTGCCGGCTCCCAGTACGCGACCTGCGTGTCGTTGAGGCCGGTGCGCACGAGCATCGCCGGATAGGCAGCGGGCTTCAGGTTGTCGTACGGGCTGTAGGCGCGCATCCAGGCGTACTGCTCGGCGATCTTCGGGTTGCCCCATTCGATGAACTCGCCGACCGTGAGCGGCATCGTCTCGTCGAGCATGGTGGTCACGACGTCGACGAAAGGCACCTGCGCCACCAGCGCGCGGAACAGCTCGGGCGCCTGGTTGGCCACCGCGCCGATCAGCAGGCCACCGGCCGAGCCGCCCCGGCCCGCCAGCGCGCCGGAGCGCGCGATGTCGCGGGCGACGAGATGGCGCCCGC
>DASXXO010000287.1:0-2670 GCA_036503045.1 Caldimonas sp.
CACGGCTACCTGTCGGCGATCGATCCGATGACCGGCAAGAGCAAGTGGCAGATGCCCTGGCCGGGACAGCCGAGCATGGCCGGAACCCTGGCGACCGCGGGCGGGCTCGTCTTCACCGGCGCAGCGACCGGCGAGGTGATCGCGGTCGACGCCGACACCGGCACCAAGCTGTGGCAATTCCAGACCGGCTCAGGAATCATCGGCCTTCCAGTCACCTGGGAAAAGGACGGCAAGCAGTACGTCTCGATCGTCTCGGGCGGCGGCGGCGTGTGGGCGCTTCTCGGCGACGAGCGGATGGCGAAGGTCCCGGCGGGCGGGTCGGTCTGGACCTTCGCGTTGCAATGAGGCTGGCGCGCGCGGCGGCCGTGGCCGCCGCCGTGCTGCTGGCGCAGGTCGCGCTCGCGCAAGCGAGGTTCTCCGCCGAGCAGATCGAGCTCGGCCACAAGCAGTTCGACCGCACGTGCGCGCAGTGCCACGGACGCAACATGGTCAACGCGGGAACGACGGTGTACGACCTGCGCCGCTTCCCGATCGACCAGGCCGAGCGCTTTTTTTCGTCGGTGACGAACGGCAAGGGCAACATGCCCTCGTTCAAGGGCGCGCTCAGCGAGGAACAGATCAAGCTGCTCTGGGCCTATGTCGGCAGCCGTGGAGGCAAGGAGCCGTGAGCACGCGCGCGCGTCGAGCCGCAGTCGCGATCGCCGTCTTGCTCGCCGGCGGATGCGCATGCGCCGCGGACACGCCGAAGCTGACCGTGTGCATGGCCGAGAACAACCCGCCGTTGTCGTACCGCGTCGCCGGCGACAGCCGCGGCCTCGACGTCCGCGTCGCCGAGGCGATCGCTACCGAGTTGCACCGCGCGCTCGAAGTGGTCCCGTTCGAATCGAAGTACGAGCACGAGAGCACGCTGTCGCAGGAAGTCAATGCGCTGCTGTCCTCGGGCGTCTGCGACATGGCGAGCGGCTTCGCCCTGCTCGCCGGCGATCTTGGACCGCCTGGCCGGCCGACTGCGCGCGTCCCCGACTATCCGGGCGCGAAGCGGCCGCCGCAGCGCCCCTGGGTGCCACTCGGCACGCTCGTCGCGTCGCGGCCTTACCACGCGATGGCGATGGCCCTCGTCGTTCGCGATCCGGCGCGCCAAACCGCAACCCTCGCCGACCTCGGCGACGCACGGATCGGCGTCGTCAGCGGAACGCTCGCCGGAACCGCCGTCTCGCTCTATCGCAACGGCAAGCTGCGCGACCGGATCGTCAGCCTCGCGCAGAACCAGAACGTCCTCGAGGAGCTCGAGGCCGGACAGTTCGATGCGACGCTGGTCGCGCTCGACCGTCTCGATGCCTGGCGCCTGGCGCATCCGGGGAGCATGCTGCGCCGGGCGGCATATACCCATCCCCTTCGCATCAACATCGGCTTCGTCGCGCTCGCGGCCGAGCTCGTTGCCGCTGCCGATCGCGCGATCGGACGCGCCGCAGCGAACGGCGATCTCCAGCGCTGGTCCGAGCAGACGGGCACGACCTGGGTCGCGCCGGTCGAGCCGGCAGTCGCCGCGACCATCGGACTGCCCGACCTCGTCCGCGAGTAGCAGCCTCCTTCGCAAGATGGCGGCGAGCGCGGCGTTCGCCTCGTCCGCCTCGCCTGCGCGACTCGCCTCGACCTCACCCGTCGCCATGCTGGAGCGCGAACAGCGCCTCCAGTTCGGCGAGCGTGTCCGCTTCGTGCAGCGGCTTGTCGCTGCGCATGCGCAGCATGCGCGGGAAGCGCACCGCGATGCCGCTCTTGTGGCGCGCACTCCGGTTGATCCCTTCAAAGCCGAGCTCGAACATCAGCGTCGGCCTGACGCTGCGTACCGGGCCGAACTTCTCGAGCGTCGTCTGGCGGACGATGCGATCGACGACCCTGAACTCCTCGTCGGTCAGGCCGGAATACGCCTTCGCGAAGGGCACGAGCTGCAGCGACTCCGGGGCCGGCGCATCGCGCCGCGCGATCGCGTCGATCGCCGCCTCGGCCTCGGCGGCGTCGACTGGGCGCCGGTTCCAGACCGCGAACGTGTAGTCGGTGTAGACGCTCGCGCGCCGGCCGTGGCCGGCCTGCGCGTAGACGAGGATGCAGTCGACGCTGAGCGGGTCGATCTTCCACTTCCACCAAGTGCCCCCGGCGAGGTCGTCCTGCTTGCGCCTGCCGGTGCCGTAGCGCGCCTCGCGGTGCTTCAGCATGAAGCCTTCGACGCCGCGGACGCGCGACTCGCGTCGGAGCTCCGCGAGCGCGGGCCAGTCGTCGCGCCACTCGATCGGCGACAAGCGCAACGCAGCTTCGCCATCGTCGTCGCGCGTCAGGGCCGCCTCGCGCAGCGCAGCTTCGAGCAAGGCGCGCCGCTCGTGCTGCGGCCGCTCGCGCAGGTCGACGCCCTGCCATTCGAGCAGGTCGTACGCGATGTAGCCGACCGGCGCCTCGCCGAGGACCTTCCTGGTCAGCACCTTGCGGCCGATGCGTTGCTGCAGCAGTGCGAACGGCGCGACCCGGCCGCCTTTCCAGACGACGATCTCGCCGTCGAGCACGGTGCCGTCGGGCAGCGCGCGCGCGAGCGCGACGATCTCGGGGAATCGCTCGGTGACGAGGTCCTCGCCGCGCGACCAGATCCAGACCTCGTGTGCTCGCTTGACGAGTTGCGCG
>DASXXO010000288.1:0-8927 GCA_036503045.1 Caldimonas sp.
CGTCGTCTCGCGCAGGTCGCGTCCCTCGAAGCGCTGCGCGCGGGCAAGCCCCGGCCAGTCGCCGACGACGCGCCCGCCGCGCACCGCGCCGCCGAGCACGAAGACGACGCCGCCGGTGCCGTGGTCGGTGCCGAGCGTGCCGTTGACCGCGACCTCGCGACCGAACTCGCTCGCGACGACGACCACCGTGCGGCCCCATGCACCGCCCGCCTCGAGTCCGCTGTTCAGCGCCGCGAGCCCGGCATCGAGCTGGCGCAATGCGTTGGCGAGCGGGCCGTTGGGATTCGCCTGGTTGGCGTGCGTGTCCCAGCCGCCGATCTCGAGCACCGCCGCCTGTGGGCCCGCCGGCTGGACGAGAAACTCGGCGGCGCGGCGGGCGAGGACGGCGAACCCGCCTGGCCGCGGCACGGCGTTGCCGTTCATCGCGTTCATCGCGGTGCCGCTCGCGTCGGCCTGCAGCGGCGGCGGCGCGTCGAGATGCAGGGCGCGTGCGCGCTCCAGCGCGGTCGCGAGCTGGGGATCGCCGGCGTACATCCGTTCGAGCCGGGCAACGAGGTCGGCCGAAGGATCGGGCAGCGTCGACGGCGCCCAGGTGTCGACCGCCGCGCGGCCGCGCAGGACGAGAGGCACCGTGGTGCTGAGCGCGATGCCCTTGTCGCCGCTGGTCGCGAGCGCGCGCCCGAGCCAGCCGGTCGCGAGCTCGTACGGCCGCGCCGCGCCGCTCTCGAGCATCTGCTGCGCATCGAAGTGGGAGCGCTCGCGGTACGCGAGGCCGACCGCGTGCACGACCGCCGCGTCGCCGCGCTTGAACATCGCGTGCAGCTCGGCGAGGTTGGGATTGAGCGCGAACGTCGCGTCGAGCGGCAGCACGGGCGCGCCGAACTGCGCGAGCGGCCCGCGCGCCGCGGCGAAATCGGGGTCGCCGACGGCGGGCGCTGCGCCGAGGCCGTCCATGCCGCCGCGCAGGACGACGAACACGAACCGGCTCCCGCCGGGCGCCCCGGTTCCGGCGAAGGCGAGGCGCGGGCCGGCGGCGAGCGCGCCTGCCGCGGCGAGCGCGGCGATGAGGCGACGGCGCTCCGGCGAGGGCGCGTCGTGATCGGATTGCGTTTGCCGGTGCGATGCGTCCATGGCGGCTCCGTCAGCGGCGCTGGAACTCGGGCGCGAGCAGCAGCAGCGCGAGCGCCTGCGATCCTTCGCTCGCACGGTCGAGTTGCTGCGTGGTCTCGGCGCCGAGCAGCGGGCCGAGGCTCTGCACGGCGAGCCGGCGCGCGTCGACGGCGCGACCGGCGCGCTCGGCGACGCGGGTCGCCCATTCGACGCGCTTCCAGACCGCATCGGGGCCGAGCCAGTCTTCCGCGCGGTCGCTCCAGCCGGCAGGCGACGGTGCCGCCATCACGCGCTGGCCGAGCGCACCGACGCTCGCCGCAGGATTGGCGACGTCGGCGCGCTCGAACATGCGCTCGCCGCCGGCGAGCAGGCGCGCCGTCGAGACGACGAATTCCTCCGGTGTCTTGAGCTTGGCAGGCTGCGTGCTCCAGGCGAGATCGTCCTCGATCAGCGTCCGGTAGACGGCGCCGAGGTGGCCGTCGTGGCGCAGATACGTGGCGCTCATCCGCTCGACGAGCGCCGGCGGCGGCTCGTCGGCGACGAAGTGGCGCGCGAGCTTGGTGGCCACGAAGCGCGCCGTCGCCGGATGCGCGGCGAGGTCGCGCAGCACCGCCTTCAGCGCCTCCGGCCCTTCACCGTAGCTGCGCCCGAGCAGCACCTTGGTGCCGGGCTCGTGCCAGTTCGGATCGAACGAATCGCCGGCGCGCCACGCCGCGTCCTGCCCGACACGCCAGCCGCTCAGCACCGCCGCGAACGCGGTCACGTCGGCCTGCGTGTAGACGCCGGCGCGCGCCGACTCGGCGCCGAGCGTGTGCAACTCGAGTACCTCGCGCGCCAGGTTCTCGTTGATGCCAGTGACGCGCGGGCTTTCGCCGACGCGCGCGGCGCGCCGCGATGCGAGCGCGACGACGCGCGAGTGCGGTCCCGCCGACTGGGCGTTGTCGAGGTAGCGCAGCATCGCCGGATGCGTCGTCGACGCAACCAGCAGCGTCTCGAAGCGACCCGCGATGTTCGGCCGGATCGCGTCGCGCTCGAACGCGCCGACGAGGCCGCGCGTGCTGCCCTTCAGCAGCGACACGGTGAAGTGGTTGGCCCAGAACCATTGCAGCCGTTCGGCGAACGGCCGCGTCGTCGCCGCTGCGGTGCCGAGGCGCGAGCGCACGTCGGCGACGATGACGTCGCGGTAATGGCCGGCGAGGATCTGCTCGGCCGTCATGCCGGGCGGCGGGTTCTTGGCGAGCTGCCGCTTCTCGCGTTCGGCGGCGACGTGCTCGAGCGCGCGCCGCGTGTCGAACAGGTCGTTGCCGCGCGGCGCATCGGCCGGCCCGATCTGCGCGTCGAGCCAGCCGTGCGCATCGGCGCCGACGACGGCCAGGTCGGCCTCGCCGAGGCCGAACCGATGCGCCGCGATCGCAGCGCGCAGGGGCGAGGAGGACGACGTCACGACAGCTCCCGTGGCGCCCGCGATTGTCCGCCCGTCGCGTCAAGCCCTCGTATCGGCGGCGTCAAGAAGTGTGCAAAGCCGCCAGATGCCTGCTATTTCACGAGCAAGCGATCGATCGCCAGCACATCGCTCGGGACCAGCCGCCCGGAAGCCTGGCGCAGCCGCAAGGTCGCGAGCAGCAGGTCGTAGCGCGCGCGGGCGAGGTCGCGCTTGGTCTGATAGAGCTGGCTCTGCGCGTTCAGCACGTCGACGTTGACGCGGATGCCGACGCGGTAGCCGAGCTGCGTCGCCTCGAGCGCGAGCTGGCTCGACGCCTCGGCTGCTTCCAGCGCCTTGACCTGCGCTGCGCTCGACTGCACCGTGGCGTACGCCTGGCGCGTCGTCTGCGTCACCGTGCGGCGCGCCGACTCGAGATCGTTGCGCGAGCGCTCCTCGAGGACGATCGTCTCGCGGACGCGGTTCTGCACCGCGCCGCCGGTGTAGAGCGGCATGTTGATCTGCACGCCGACGCTCGCGGCGGCGTTGAGGCCGGTGACGTCGGCCGCGATGGTTCCCCGCCCGCCCTGCAACGACGCGACCGCGTCGACGGTGGGCAGCGCCTGGGCGCGCGCCTTCTCGGTCTCGAGGCGGGCGACGTCGTAGGCGACCTGGGCGCGCCGGACCGTCGGATGCTCGTCGACAGCGCGGCTGACGAGCTCGTCGACCGGGATGCTCGCGGTCGAAGGCAGCGCCACCGGCACCGCGAGCTGGCGCGGCTCGACGTTGCTGCGGCCGACCAGCTGGTCGAGAGCGATGCGCTTGGTGAGGAGGTCGTTCGCGGCGGCGATCTCCTGCGCCGTCGCCAGGTCGAAGCGGGCCTGCGCCTCGCGGGTGTCGGTGATCGTCGCGGTGCCGACTTCGAAGTTGCGCTTGGCCGAGGCGAGTTGCTCGGCGATCGCCGTCTTGTTGGCGCGCGTCGTCTGCAGCGTGTCCTGCGCGCCGAGGACGTCGAAGTACGCCTGGCTGACGCGCAGCATCAGGTCCTGCTCGGCGATGTCGAGGTCGGCCGTGGACGACTCGATCGTTCGCTCGGCCTGCGCGATCGTCGCGTCGTTGGAACGGTTGAAGAGCGGCTGGCGGGCGTCCAGCGAAGCGCTGAGCGTGTTGCTGCCGAAGTTCGATCCGGCGGTCGGCTTTTGCGCCAGGCGGGCCCCGGTTGCCGACAGCGAGGCGCTCGGCCGGTTCAGCGCGCGCGTCTGCTCGACCCGGTAGGTCGCCGAGTCGGCGAGCGCGCGCGCCGCGAGATACGTCGCGTCGTAGCTGTGTGCCGCCTCGTAGACCTCGAGCAGCGATTGGGCGCGCGCCGGATGAGAGGTGAGCGAGAGAACCGCGGCGGCGACGAGCGTGATCGCGCCGACGGTGCGGGGGCGGCTCGACCGCCATTGCGGGCTCGGAGTTCGGGTCTCGACGGGCATGCAGGTTCCCTTGGGTGCGATGTGGCCGGTGGCGACGCGCGTTCTCGTCGGGCGCCCGCCCGCGACGCGCGCGCCCCGCGAGGTTATAGGCGAGCGGACCCTCGCGCGCGCCAGCGATGCGACGGTCTGCGCGCCGAGGCGGTCGCAATGGCGGATCGGGCCGACGGGCTGCGCACGATCACCGCGGGCGGGGCTTCAGAAGGTGAAGCGGCTCGGCTCCGGGAAGCCGACCAGGCGCGGCGCGACGGTGTCGAACAGCTCGACCGTCGCGAAGCCGGAGTCGTCGCCGCGCGTCACCAGGACCGCGTGCATGATCGGCAGCTGACCGACGATCGCGGTCAGCCGGCCGCCGGCCTTGAGCTGGCCGAGCAGCGCGCGCGGCACTTCGGCGACCGAGCCCGAGAGCACGATCACGTCGAACGGGCCGTCGACGATCAGCCCGGCCGACGCGTCGGCCTCGACCACGCGCGCGTTCAGGACCCACGCGCGCTTCAGGTTCTCGCTCGCCAGGCGCACGAGCTCGGCGTTGATCTCGACCGTCGTCACGTGCTGCGCCTTGTGCGCGAGCAGCGCAGCCATGTGGCCCGAGCCGGCGCCGATCTCGAGCACGCGCTCGTGGCGCTGCACAGCGAGCTCCTGCAGCAGGCGCGCCTCGACCTTCGGCTCGAGCATCGCCTGTCCGTTCGGCAGCGGCACCTGCGTGTCGACGAACGCCATCGAGCGGTATGCGGGCGGGACGAAATCCTCGCGCTTGACCACCGAAAGCAGCGAGAGGACACCCTGGTCGAGCACTTCCCACGGCCGGATCTGCTGCTCGATCATGTTGAAGCGGGCTTGCTCGACGTCCATGGCGGTGCTTCGAAAAGGTCGATGCTGGAAAGGGTCCGTACTGTAACGTTAGGGCCGCACGGGTCCGCCGCGCAACGTGGGAACGCAGGCCGCTGCGCGGCGCGCCTGGAACAAAGAAAACGATGGACCGCGATCAACCTCTCGTCGACTTCGAAGGCCGAATCGTCATGGTCGGCTTCGGCAGCACGGGGCAGGGCACCCTGCCGCTTCTGCTGCGCCACGTCGTCACCCGCGATCGCGTGCGCGTGATCACGCCCGAGGCCGCCGACGTCGAGGCTGCGCGCGTGGCCGGAGTGTCGACCATCGCCGCCGCGCTCACGCGCGACAACCACCGGGCGCTCCTCGCCGCCGAGCTGCGGCCGGGTGACCTGCTGGTCAACCTCTCGGTCGGCGTCAGCAGCGCCGACCTGATCGTGGCCTGCCGCGAGCGCGGCGCCCTCTACATCGACACGTCGGTCGAGCCCTGGCATGGCGGGTACACCGACGCCACCCTCGCGCCGGCGACGCGCACCAACTACGCGTTGCGCGAGACGTCGCTCGCGCTGCGCCGGCCCGGGCAGCGTCTGCCCACCGCCTTGCTCACGCACGGCGCCAACCCGGGGCTCGCGTCGCACTTCGTCAAGCAGGCGCTGCTCGACATCGCGCGCGACAACGGCGAGGCGAGCGACGAGCCGCCCGCCGACCGCGAAGGCTGGGCGCGCCTCGCCGAGCGGCTCAACATCCGCGTCATCCACGTCGCCGAGCGCGACACCCAGCAGCCCGAGCCGCGCAAGCGCCCGGGCGAGTTCGTCAACACGTGGTCGGTCGATGCGTTCATCGACGAGGCCTTGCAGCCGAGCGAGCTCGGCTGGGGCAGCCACGAGCGGCACTTTCCGCCCGACGGCGTGCGCCACGAGAGCGGCGGCCGGGCCGCGATCTTCCTGGAGCGGCCGGGCGCGAGCACGCGCGTGCGCAGCTGGACGCCGCGCAGCGGGCCACAGCACGGCTTCCTGATCACGCATGCCGAGTCGATCTCGATCGCCGAGTACTTGACGATCGGCGAGGCGACCCGGCCGCGCTACCGGCCGACGGTGCACTACGCCTATCACCCGTCCGACGACGCGGTCCTCTCGCTGCACGAGCTCGCCGGGCACAACTGGCGTGCGCCCGAGCTGAAGCGTGTCGTCAAAGACGAGCTCGTCGGCGGGCGCGACGAACTCGGCGTGCTCCTGATGGGCAACCGCAAGGGCGCGTACTGGTTCGGCTCGCAGCTCACGCTCGAAGAAGCGCGGCGCCTGTGTCCGCACAACAGCGCGACGACGCTGCAGGTCGCCGCCGGCGTGCTCGCCGGTTGCGTCTGGGCAATCCGCAACCCGGATCGCGACGTCGTCGAGCCCGACCAGCTTCCCCACGACGAGATCCTGGCGCTCGCGCGTCCCTTTCTGGGCGAGATGATCGGCGTCTACACCGACTGGACGCCGCTCGACGATCGCGAGTGGCTGTTCAGCGAGCCGATCGATCCGGACGATCCCTGGCAGTTCGTCAATTTCCGCGTCGCGTGAGTGAAGCGACCCGCCGCGGCACGGCGGCGCGACCAGAGCGGTGACGGGCCAGCTTCGCGCCCGAGCGAGCCGAGGAAGTCGCCCTCGCCGAACCTCGACCATCCGATGAGATCGACGGTGCCCGATCGCGCCCTCGCGCCGAGTCGCTAACATCGCCCGCTTTGCGACTCGAGGGAGAACAGCGCGTTGGACCTCATCCTGCTCGGCAAGGCGGCCCTGATGGGCATCGTCGAGGGACTCACGGAATTCCTCCCGGTGTCGAGCACCGGGCACCTCATCCTCACCGGGTCGCTGCTCGGCTTCACCGACGAGAAGAGCAAGGTGTTCGAGATCGCGATCCAGACCGGGGCGATCCTGGCGGTCGTCATCTTCTACTGGCCACGCCTGGCGGCAACGGTCATGCATCTGCGCGACCGCCCGTCCGCGCGCCGCTTCGTCCTGAACGTGATCGTCGGCTTCCTGCCGGCAGCGGTGATCGGCCTCATCGCGTACAAGACCATCAAGGCGCATCTCTTCAACGCGCCGGTCGTGGCGTCGGCTTTCATCGTGGGCGCGCTGATCATCCTGTGGGTCGAGCGGCGCGCGCGCCTCGAGGTGCGAATCGCCGAGGTCGACGACATGAGGCCGCTCGACGCGCTGAAAGTCGGCTTCGTCCAATGCCTCGGAATGGTCCCGGGAACGAGCCGTTCGGGCGCGACGATCATCGGCGGCATGCTGCTCGGCCTGTCGCGCAAGGCCGCGACCGAGTTCAGCTTCTTCCTCGCCATTCCGACCCTGATCGCCGCCGGCGGGTACAGCCTCTGGAAGGAGCGTTCGCTCCTCTCGGCGGCCGACCTACCGCTCTTCGTGGTCGGCTTCGGCTTCTCGTTCGTGTTCGCCTGGCTGTGCGTTCGGTGGCTGTTGAGCTACGTGTCGACGCACACGTTCGTGCCGTTCGCCTGGTACCGGATCGCGTTCGGCCTCGTCGTCCTCGCGACGTCGTGGAGCGGGCTCGTCGTATGGCAGGGATGAAGCTGCCTCAGACGCGCTTGGTGAACACGAGGTCGCGCACGCCGTGCCCGTGGGCGAGGCCGCGCTGCTCGAACTTGGTCAGCGGGCGCGACGCCGGGCGCGGCGCGAAGCCCCCTCCTGCGGCGTTGACGAGCGCGGGCTCGGCCGACAGGACCGCGAGCATCTGCTCGGCGTAGGGCTCCCAGTCGGTCGCGCAGTGCAGCGTCGCGCCGGGTGCGAGGCGGCTTGCGAGCAGGCGCACGAACGGCGGCTGGATCAGGCGCCGTTTGTGGTGGCGCTTCTTGTGCCACGGGTCCGGAAAGAAGACGTGGATGCCGGCGAGCGACTGCGCCGCGATCATCGCTTCGAGCACCTCGACCGCGTCGTGGTGGACGATGCGCACGTTGGACAAGCGCGCGTCTGCGATCCGTTGCAGCAGCGCGCCGACGCCCGGGGGGTGGACCTCGATGCCGAGGAAGTCGACGTCGGGAGCTGCGGCCGCGATCGCCGCCGTCGCCGCGCCCATGCCGAAGCCGATCTCGACGACGAGCGGAGCGGCGCGGCCGAAGATCGAGGCGAAGTCGATCGGCCGATCGGCGAACGGAACGACGAAGCGCGGTGCCAGCGTCGCGAGCGCGCGCGCCTGGCCGGGGCCCATGCGTCCGGCGCGGACGACGAAGCTGCGGATGCGCGGACGCGCCGCGTCGATGCCGTCGCCGACTTCGTCTTCGATGCGTTCGTCCATGCTACGGTGCGATTCTGGCCAGCGCATTCACGCGATAGCGCTGCCTATAATCGCCGCGGTTGCGGGTGTAGTTCAATGGTAGAACGGCAGCTTCCCAAGCTTCATACGAGGGTTCGATTCCCTTCACCCGCTCCAGTTACAAGTTTCAAATGGTCCCAGAAGGGCCATTTTTTTGCACTTGAGCGTCAAGGCGCGATCGAAGAACGGCGAGCGGCTCAACCCACGCAAGGCCGATCTGCACCGCTGGCGGGAGACGTTTGCCGAGAAGCTGCGCGAGCGGGGCATCGACGCAGAGGCGAGCCGGCAGGCCACGCGAGGGGTGTATCGCAATCAGGAACCCTTGTGGCGCATCAAGGCGCGGGAAGACGCGCGCTTGCGCACGGATCGGGCGCCAACCAGGACAGGCACGACGCCCCGGTCGAGCCGCGGAGAATCGCTCGAGGCATGGAAGCGGATTGCGGTGGCGTTGGGCAACTCCGACATAGCGCGGGACCGAATGCTGGCCGAGCAGGTCGTCGATTTCGTCAGGGGCGTTCCGCTGGTTCGGAAGGTCGCAACGCCGGAGCCGAGGCTACAAGGCGCGATTCAGGCGCGGGTCGTAGGCGCCGCGGCACGTGCAGTCGCACGACCTTGACCGCTCTCGTGGCGGACCTGAAATTCAGAGGTAAGCCCGCGGTCGCGACCGACTGAGTCGACCGGTTGCCGACTTTCGGTGCTCGACTGCGGATACCCGCTATGCAGCGGTTCCTGTCCGTCGTGCTCGCTCCTTGTCCTCACGGTCTCGAGCACATTGC
>DASXXO010000289.1:0-4171 GCA_036503045.1 Caldimonas sp.
TGCAGTACGGCGAGTACGTCTGGAAAGCGCTGCACGGCGACCTCGGCATCTCGGTCGTCACCCACGAGCCGGTGTTCGCGGAGTTCGCCGCGCGCTTTCCGGCGACCATCGAGCTCTCGCTCGCGGCGATCCTGTTCGCACTCGTGATCGGCGTTCCCGCCGGCATCGTCGCAGCGGTCAAGCGCAACACCGTGTGGGACTACTCGGTGATGGGCGCATCGCTCACCGGCTACTCGATGCCGATCTTCTGGTGGGGGCTGCTCCTGATCCTCACCTTCTCGGTCGGCCTCGGCTGGACGCCGGTCTCCGGCCGGCTCGCGATCCAGTACGACATCCCGTCCGTCACCGGCTTCATGCTCGTCGACTCGATCCTTTCCGGCGACAAGGGCGCGTTCCGAAGCGCGCTCTCGCACCTGATCCTGCCGGCGATCGCGCTCGGCACAATCCCGCTGGCGGTGATCGCGCGCATGACGCGATCCTCGATGCTCGAAGTGCTGCGCGAGGACTACGTGCGAACGGCGCGCGCCAAGGGCGCGGGGCGGGTGCGCGTCGTCGCCGTGCACGCGCTCCGCAACGCGCTGATCCCGGTCGTGACCACCGTCGGCCTGCAGATCGGCACGCTCTTCGCGGGCGCGATCCTCACCGAGACGATCTTCGCCTGGCCCGGCGTCGGCAAGTGGCTCGTCGAGGCGATCCATCGGCGCGACTACGCGGCGGTGCAGGGCGGCATTCTCTGCACGGCGACGGTCATCATCGCCGTCAACCTGATCGTCGACGTGCTCTACGGCGTGATCAACCCGCGGATCCGGCATTCATGAGGCGCGCGGCATGAGCGCGGTCCCGCCGATCGCCGCGATTGTCGCGAGCGCGCCGCCGTCCCCCGCGTACGAGCTCTGGCGCGACTTCAAGCGCAACCGCGGCGCCGTGATCGGCGTCGTCGTGCTCGGCTTGCTCGTCTTCTGTGCTCTGTTCGCCGATGTCATCTCGCCCTACGACCCGAGCGAGCAGTTCCGCGACGCGGCATTGCATGCGCCATCGCTGACGCCGATCGGCGGCCACGTGTTCGTTCTCGGCACCGACCCGGTGGGGCGCGACATCCTCTCGCGCCTGATCCACGGCACGCGGCTGTCGCTCGCTATCGGCCTCGTCTCGGTCGGCCTCTCGCTCTCAGCCGGCGTCCTGCTCGGCCTCGTCGCCGGGTTCTACCGCGGCCGCGTCGCCGAGTACGTGGTGATGCGGTTGATGGACGTGATGCTCGCGCTGCCGAGCCTGCTGCTCGCGGTCGCGGTGGTCGCGGTGCTCGGCCCGGGCCTCGCCAACGCGATGTACGCGATCGCGATCGTCATGCTGCCGCACTTCGTGCGCCTGACGCGCGGCGCCGTGCTCGGCGAGCTCGCCAAGGACTACGTGCAGGCGTCGCGGCTGGCCGGCGCCGGGCCGCTGCGGCTGATGTTCGACACCGTGCTGCCGAACTGCGCAGCGCCGCTCATCGTCCAGGCGACGCTCGGCTTCTCGTCGGCGATCCTCGACGCCGCAGCGCTCGGCTTCCTCGGCCTCGGCGCGCAGCCGCCGACTCCCGAATGGGGCTCGATGCTGGCGAGCGCGCTCGAGTTCATTCAGAGCGCCTGGTGGGTCGTGACGCTGCCGGGCCTCGCGATCCTCGTCACGGTCCTTGCCTTCAACCTGACCGGCGACGGGCTGCGCGACGCCCTCGATCCGAAGCTAAAGACATGAGCGCCGTGCCGATCGCGGCGACCACGCCCACGCCGCTGCTCGAGGTCGACCGCCTCTCGGTCGAGTTCGGCGCCGCCGACGCGCCGGTACGGGCGGCGAGCGACGTGACCTTTTCGGTCGATGCAGGCGAGGTGGTCGGCATCGTCGGCGAGTCGGGCTCGGGCAAGAGCGTGACCGCGCTCGCCGTGCTCGGCCTGATCGATCCGCCCGGGCGCGTGCGCGCCGAACGGCTCGTGTTCGCCGGCCGCGACCTGCAGCGCATGGGTGAGCGCGAGCGGCGGTCGCTCCTCGGCGGCGAGATCGCGATGATCTTCCAGGACCCGATGACGAGCCTCAACCCGTCGTTCACGGTCGCCTTCCAGCTGATGGAGACGATCGCGCTGCACGAAGGCGGCTCGCGCCGGGCGCGGCGCGCGCGCGCGCTGCAGTTGCTGAAGGACGTCGAGATCGCCGATGCCGAGCGCCGCCTCGACGTCTTCCCGCACCAGCTCTCGGGCGGCATGAGCCAGCGCGTCATGCTGGCGATGGCGATCGCGTGCAACCCGCGTCTCCTGATCGCCGACGAGCCGACCACCGCGCTCGACGTCACGGTGCAGGCGCAGATGCTCGCGCTGCTGCTGCGCCTGCAGCGCGAGCGCAGCATGGCGCTGGTCCTGATCACGCACGACCTGGGTGTCGTCGCCGAAGTCGCGCGGCGCGTGCTCGTGATGTATGCCGGGCAGATCGTCGAGAGCGCGGCCGCCGGCGAGCTGTTCGCGGTCCCGCGCCACCCGTACACCGAAGCGCTCCTCCGGTCGCTTCCCGAGCGCAACGTCGGCCGGCGCCGCCTCGCGTCGTTGGCGGGCGTCGTCCCGGGTGCGTTCGACCGACCGTCGGGGTGTCTGCTGTCGCCGCGCTGCCCGTATGCGCGCGAGCGCTGCCGGCTCGAACGGCCGCCGCTGTTCGCGGTCGGCGCCGGCCTGGCGCGCTGCTACTACCCGCTCGGCGCGGCGCCGCGGCCATGAGCGCGGGCACTGCCTTGCTCGAGACCCGCGCGCTCGCCAAGCACTACGAGCTCTCGGGCGGCGTGTTCGGCAAGCACGCGACGGTGCGCGCCCTCGACGACGTCTCGCTCGCGCTCGCGCCGGGGCGCACTCTCGCCGTCGTCGGCGAATCGGGCTGCGGCAAGAGCACGCTCGCGCGCCAGATCGCGATGCTCGAGGTGCCGAGCGCGGGCCGGATCTGGATCGACGGCGTCGAGGCGACGAACGCCGACGCAGCGACGCGGCGCACGCTCCGGCGCAGCGTCCAGATGGTGTTCCAGAACCCGTTCGCGAGCCTCAACCCGCGCAAGAAGATCGGCCAGGCGCTCGAGGAGCCGCTCGCGATCAACACCGAGATCGGCCGCGCCGAGCGTGAGGAGCGCGGCCGGGCGATGCTCGCGCGCGTCGGCCTCGCGCCCGAGCACTACCGGCGCTATCCGCACATGTTCTCGGGCGGGCAGCGCCAGCGCGTCGCGATCGCACGTGCCCTGATGCTCGAGCCGCGCCTCGTGATCGCCGACGAGCCGGTGTCGGCGCTCGACGTCTCGATCCAGGCGCAGGTGCTGAACCTCCTGATGGATCTGCAGGAATCGACCGGCGTCGGCTATGTGTTCATCTCGCACAACCTCGCCGTGGTCGAGCTGATCGCCGACGAGGTGCTCGTCATGTACCTCGGCCGCGTGATGGAGCGCGCACCGAAGCCAGCTCTCTTCGCGGCGCCGCGCCATCCGTATACGCGCGCACTCCTCGCGAGCACGCCGCGCGTCGACGCCGCGCGCGGCGAGGCCGCGCTCGCGCGCGCGGCCAAGAGTGCGCTCTCGGGCGAGCTGCCGTCGCCGCTCGCGCCGCCGTCGGGGTGCGTGTTCCGCACCCGCTGCCCGTACGCGATCGCGCGCTGCGCCGAGGTCGTCCCGCCGCTCGAGCCCGCGGGCGAGGCGCACGCCGCGGCATGCATTCGCCAGGGCGAGATCGGCTGACAGGAGGATCGGAGGCGCGCCGCTCCCGAGCCGCACGACGAGCCTCCCGAGACCTGGCCGTCGGGCGTGCGAAGCGCCAAGCAGGGTCATGTCCGCGCTGCGGATGCCAAATCGGTCGCGCGGCCGGCCGCTCGAGCCCGAGGACCGGTCGTGCGGCGGGTCGTACGACTCTGAAACAATGTCGGCATGACCTCGGCCGACCTGCAGGCGACCGTCGCCCACATGGGAATGCTCGCGCACGCGGCAAGCCGCGCGCTCGCGGCGTCGCCGGTCGCGGCGCGCAACGCCGCCCTGCGCGGGCTGGCGCGCCGCCTGCGCGAGGCGAGCGCGTCCCTCATCGCCGTCAACGCCGGCGATGTCGCCGCCGCACGCGACGTTGGCCTCGCGGCCCCTTTTGTCGAGCGCCTCACTCTCGACCGCGCGGCGATCGAGACCGTG
>DASXXO010000290.1:0-8004 GCA_036503045.1 Caldimonas sp.
GCCGAAATCTCGAGCACCGGCTCGCCCTCGATCGCGCGCAGGCTCGTCACGTTGACGAAGCTCGAATTGAGGAAGTTGCGCGCCGGCGGCGAGATCATCGCGAGCGGAAAGCGCACGGCGAGCGCGGGCGTGCTGCGCGCCGATTCGTAGTTCTCGACGTGGTCTGGGACACCGACGCCAGGCGCGTCGACGCGGCACTTGCCGTTCGGCGTCGGAAAGCCGCCGTCTGCGAACGGCGCCTCGGCGAGCGGTAGCTTGACCCAGCCGCGCGCACGCAGCGCGTCGAAGTCCACTCCGCCTTCGCTCGCCGGACGGAACGCCGTGCGCGCGAGCGTCTCGTCGTCGTCGCGAAAGCACGGCTCGTCGAAGTCCATGCGCGCCGCGAGCGCGCGAAAGATCGCGGTGTTCGGCCTCGCCTCGCCGAGCGGCGCGATCGCAGGCTCGTTGATCAGCGCGTAGGTGTGGCCGTAGCTCGTGTGCACGTCGAGATGCTCGAGCTGCGTCGTCGCCGGAAAGACGTAGTCGGCGTGGTCGGCAGTGTCGGTGAGGAAGTGCTCGAGGACGACCGTGAACAGGTCGTTGCGCGCGAAACCGCGCGCGACCTTCGCCGACTCGGGCGCGACCGCGACCGGGTTGCTGTTGTAGACGACGAGTGCCTCGATGCGCGGCCCGAAGCGCGTCCCGTCCGCACGCAGCTCGCCGCTCTCGCGCAGCAGGTCGTCGCCGATCGTGCTCATGTTGATCGTGCGCGGCCTGCGCGCACCGAGAAGGTCCGGGCGCTGAAGCGCTGCATCGTTGCGCACGTTGCGGAACCACCCCGAAGCCGACAGCAGCAGCCCGCCGGCGCGGTGCCGCCAGGCGCCGACGAGGCACGGCAGGATCGCGATCAGCCGCGTCGCGTTGCCGCCGCCGCGCACGCGCTGCATGCCGTAGTTGAGGCGGATCGCAGCCGGTCGGATCGTGCCGTAGTCGCGCGCGAGCGAGCGCACCTGCGCGGCGTCGATCCCGCACACGGCCGCCGCGCGCTCGGGAGGCCAGGCGAGCGCGCGCTCGCGCAGCACCGGCCAGCCGTCGACGTGGCGGTCGATGTAGTCGTGGTCGAGCCAGTCGTTGGCGATCAGCTCGTGCATGACGCCAAGCGCGAGCGCGCCGTCGCTGCCCGGCAACAGCGCGATGTGCTCGTGGCAGCGCTCGGCAGTCTCGGTGCGGCGCGGGTCGATGCAGACGAGCCTGGCGCCGGCACGCTTGGCCTGTAACGCGACGCTCCAGAAATGGACGTTCGACGTGATCGAGTTGCTGCCCCAGATGACGATCAGCCGGCTCTCGGCATAGTGCTCGACGTGCATCCCGACCTTGGCGCCGTACGTCGCGGCGAGCGCCTCGCCGCCGGCCGAAGAGCAGATCGTGCGATCGAGCAGCGACGCGCCGAGGCGGTGGAAGAACCGCCCCGCCATGCTCTCGCCTTGCACCAGCCCCATCGTCCCGGCGTAGCTGTACGGGACGATCGCCTCGGCGTTCGCGAGGTCGGGCCCGGCGATCGCGCGCAGCCGCTCGGCGATGTCGTCGAGCGCCTCGTCCCACGAGACCGGCGCGAAGCGGCCGCCGCCCTTGGGCCCGATCCGCTTCAGCGGGCGGAGGACGCGATCCGGGTGGTACGTCCGCTCCGGGTAGCGCGACACCTTGGTGCACAGCGCGCCGTGCGTCGGCGGATGCGCCGGGTCGCCGTGGACAGCGACCGCGCGCCCCTCCTCGACCGTGACGAGCATGGCGCAGGTGTCCGGGCAGTCGTGCGGACAGGCGGCTCTGACGACGGTTGAAGACATGCGCAAACTATGGCATAGCGGACCGAGGGGTCACATTCGCACGGGTAAACTGATCCGGCAGCGGAGGCAGCCATGCAAGTCATCGAGTCCATCCTCGCCGACGCGGCGCAGATTGCCGCGATCCGGCGCGACCTCCACGCCCATCCCGAGCTCTGCTTCGAGGAGAAGCGCACCTCCGACCTGATCGCCGAAAAGCTCGCGGCCTGGGACATCCCGATCCACCGCGGCCTCGGCACGACCGGGATCGTCGCGATCCTGAAGAACGGCAGCAGCCCGCGCGCCGTGGGCCTGCGCGCCGACATGGACGCGCTGCCGATCACCGAGCACAACACCTTCGCGCACAGGAGCACGCACGCCGGCAAGATGCACGCGTGCGGCCACGACGGCCACACGGCGATGCTGCTCGCCGCAGCCAAGCACCTGTCGAAGTACCGCAACTACGACGGCACCGTCTATCTGATCTTCCAGCCCGCCGAAGAAGGCGGCGGCGGCGCGCGCGAGATGATGAAGGACGGCCTGTTCGAGAAGTTCCCGATGGAGGCGATCTTCGGCGCGCACAACTGGCCGGGGCTGAAGGCGGGCCAGTTCGCGCTCAGGTCGGGGGCCGCGTTCGCGTCGAGCAACGAGTTCAGGATCACGATCCGCGGCAGGGGATCGCACGCGGCGATGCCGCACAACGGCATCGATCCGGTGCCGGTCGCGTGCCAGATCGTCAACGCGTTCCAGACCATCATCAGCCGCAACAAGCGGCCGATCGACGCCGGCGTAATCTCGGTGACGATGATCCACACCGGCGAGGCCACCAACGTTGTTCCCGACAGCTGCGAGATGCAGGGAACCGTGCGCACCTTCTCGCTCGAGGTGCTCGACCTGATCGAGAGGCGCATGCAGGAGATCAGCGAGCACACCTGCGCTGCCTTCGGCGCTGCGTGCGAATTCCACTTCAAGCGCAACTACCCGCCGACGATCAACCACCCCGACGAGACCGCGTTCGCACGCCGCGTCATGGCCGAGATGGTCGGCGCCGAAAACGTCATGGAGTTCGAGCCGACGATGGGCTCCGAGGACTTCAGCTACTTCCTGCTCGAAAAGCCCGGCTGCTACTTCCTGATCGGCAACGGCGACGGCACGCACCGGCAAAGCGGCCACGGCATGGGCCCGTGCATGCTGCACAACCCGAGCTACGACTTCAACGACGAGCTGATCCCGCTCGGCGGCTCGCTCTGGGTGCGCCTGGCCGAAGCGTGGCTCGCCGCGCCGAGGGCCTGACCATGAGCGAGCCCGGCGCACCGCCCGAGCGCCGGGCGGCCCCGCGCCCGAAGCGCAAGGCGCAGGCCGCCAGCACCGGCGCGGCGCGCCACTTCGCGCAAAGCTACGCCGAGGCGCGCGACAAGTTCTTCGTCGCCGCGCGCTCCCGCGGCCTCGGCTTCGAGACGCACGTGCACCCGCTGCCCGGCCGCGACGGCGAGATGCTGGCGATGGACGTCGCCCGCGACGGCCCGATGAACGCGAAGTCGCTGCTGGTCCTGAGCAGCGCGTGCCACGGCGTCGAGGGCTTCTGCGGCTCGGGCGTGCAGGTCGCGCTGCTCGGCGATCCGGCGTTCCACGACGCGGCCGAGGCGGCTGGCATCGCTGTCCTCTACATCCACGGCCTCAATCCGCACGGGTTCTCGTGGTGGCGCCGCACGACGCACGAGAACGTCGACCTCAACCGCAACTTCCGCGACTTCGACGCCGACGCGCCGACCAACACGCGCTACGACGAGCTCGCGGCGCTCCTCGTCCCGGAAAGCTGGCCGCCCGACGCGCCGACGACCGCCGCGCTCGACCGCTTCGTCGAAGCGCACGGTGATCGCGCGCTGCAGCAGGCGGTCTCGGGCGGCCAGTACGCGCATTCCGACGGGCTCTTCTACGGCGGCGCGGCCCCGACCTGGAGCCACACGACGCTGCGTCAGGTGCTGCGTCATCACGGCACGCGTTGCGCGCGCCTCGGCTGGATCGATTTCCACACCGGCCTCGGCCCGAACGGCCACGGCGAGCGCATCTTCGCCTGTCGCGACGACAAGGACGCGTACGCACGCGCCAAGGCGTGGTGGGGCGACGTGACGTCGTTCTACGACGGCTCTTCGACCTCCGCGGTGCTGACCGGGCTGATGTGGACCTCGGCTTACGAGGAATGCCCGCAGGCCGAATACACCGGCATCGCGCTCGAGTACGGGACCAAGCCGCAGCCCGAGGTGATGCTCGCGCTGCGCGCCGACCAGTGGCTCGAGAACCATCCCGAGGCCGACGACGCGACCCGGCGCGCGATCAAGCAGGAGCTGCGCAACGCCTTCTACATCGACACCGACGCGTGGAAGGAGAAGATCGTCGCCCAGGGTGTCGACGCCGCGCACGGGGCGTTGCGCGGGCTGAGCGCGCCGGCGTAGCGATGATGTCGCACGCCGCGACCGCGCCGTGCGACGAAGGCCTGGTGGCGGCAGTCCACGGGGCGAGCGCGCAGCGCCATCGCAAGGGAACGCTCGCCGCGACCATCCTTGGCTCGAGCCTCGCGTTCATCGACGGCTCGGTCGTCAACGTCGCTTTGCCGGCAATCGAGCGCGACCTCGCGTCGTCGGGCGCATCGGGAGCGTCGATCGGCTGGCTCATCAACGCCTACCTGCTGACGCTCGGCGCGCTCGTGCTGGTCGGCGGCGTCGCCGGCGATCGCTACGGCAGGAAGCGCATGTTCATCGCCGGCGTCGTGGTCTTCACCGCAGCGTCGCTCGCATGCGCGCTGGCGCCCGGCTTCGCATGGCTACTCGCCGCGCGCGCGCTGCAAGGCGTCGGCGCGGCCCTGCTTGTGCCTGCGAGCCTCGCGATCCTCGGCGCCGCGTTCGAAGGCGAAGCGCGCGGACACGCGGTCGGGACGTGGGCGGCGGCGAGCGCGATCACCGGTGCGCTCGGCCCGCTCGTCGGCGGCTGGCTCGTCGATGTGGTCGGCTGGCGGGCGATCTTCCTCATCAACCTGCCGATCGCCGCCATCGCCGTGTGGCTCTCGTGGCGCGAGGTCGACGAGAGCCGGAGCGACGAGACGCCGCCGCTCGATCTCGCCGGCGCAGCGCTCGCGACGGTCGGCCTCGGGCTCGCGACGTTCGGGCTCACCGCGCTCGCGACGCGCGGCGCTGCTGCGGCCATCCACGTCGGTGCGCTCGGCGGCGGCGCCGCGCTCGCCGCGGGAGCGCTCGCGCTGGTCGCGTTCGTGCTCGTCGAGGCGCGCCTCGGCCGGCGCGCGATGATGCCGCTCGCGCTGTTCGGCACCAGCGCCTTCGTCGGCGTGACGTTGCTGACGCTCTGCCTCTACGCTGCGCTGAGCGGCATGGTCGTGCTGCTGCCGTACCTGTTGATCTCGCGCGCCGGCTGGGCCGCGGCTGCCGCCGGCGCCGCCCTGCTGCCGCTCTCGCTCGCGATGGGGCTCGGCTCGCGCGCCGCGGGCAAGCTCGCCGAGCGCGTCGGCACGCGCGTGGTGCTGACGATCGGACCGGTCGTCGTCGCCGCCGGGTTCGCGCTCTTCCTGCGCATCGATGCCGGCGCGGTGCACTACGCAAGCGACGTGCTGCCGGCGCTCGTCCTCGTGGCCTGCGGGCTCACGCTCAGCGTCGCACCGCTCACCTCGGCGGTGATTGCGGCCGTCGATCCGTCGCACGTCGGCTCGGCATCGGGCGTCAACAACGCGACCGCGCGCGTCGCCGGCCTGCTCGCGACGGCACTGCTCGGCTACGTCCTCGCCGCCGATGCGAGCGGGCCGGCGTTCGTCGGCCGCTTCCACGGCGCGGCGATCGTCGGCGCGGTGCTCGCGCTCGCCGCCGCCGCGTCGGCGTATTTCCTGTGCGCGCCGGTCAGCGGATCACGCGGTCGGCGCGGACCAGCACCGTCTGCGGCACCTGAAGCCCGATCGCGTCGGCGGTCTTGAGGTTGACGATCGTCTCGATCGTCGTCGGCTGCTCGATCGGCAGCTCGGCGGGCTTGGTGCCACGCAGGACGCGGTCGGCGTAGTAGGCGAGGCGGCGGTACGAGTCGACCAGGCGCGGCCCGTAGGTGCAGAGCGCGCCGCTGTCGGAACACCGGCCAGCTCGAGACGAGCGGAAGCCGATGGGCCAGCGCGAAGTCGACGATCGCGGCGCGGTTCTGCACCGTGAAGCCGTCGGCGAACAGCGAGATCGCCTGCGTTCGGTCGGCTCTCATCTTCTTGAACGCGGCGCTGAGCTCGTCCGACGTGCGCGCCGGAACGTGGTCGACGTCGAGGCGCATGCGCGCCGCGGTCGCTTCCGCGTTGGCACGCTCGCTGTTCTGCCCCGGACACACGGGGTTGGCCAAGAGTGCGACCCGGCGCACGTCGGGCGCGAGCTCGCGCAGCAGCTCGAGGCGCTTGCCGCTCAGCTCGACTGCGAGATAGGTGAGCCCGGTCATATTCGCGTTCGGCCGCGCCAGGCTCTCGGCAAGCCCGGCGGCGACCGGATCGCCGCTGTAGGCGTAGACCACGGGCACCGGCAGGCTCAGCAGCTTCACCTCGAGCACCGCTTCGCCCTGAACGACGAGCAGATCAGCCGGCAAACGCACCAGCTCGTCGGCGAGCGCGCGCACCTTGGTGATGTCGTCGTCGCCGTAGCGGAAGTCGATCGCCAGGTTCTTTCCCTCGGCGAAGCCGAGCTCGGCGAGCGAAGAGCGGAACGCCTGCACGTAGGGGACGAGGCTCGGCGGGCGCTGCGCCGTCAGCCAGCCGATCCGCGCCGGCCGTGCCGGCCGCTGCGCGGCGCCGATGCGCGGCCACGCGGCCAGCGCCGCGCTGGAGAGGAGGAGATCACGTCTTCGCATGCAAGCCTCGCCGATCTGCTCGATTACAACTCGATCGCCGCGACCCCGAGCCGCGAAGTGTGGCGACGTGCCCAACCTTGAGGAGAGCGCTCAGAGCGCGCGGACGCTCATGACGCGAAACGCTGGCACCGGCCGGTGGAATCCCTTCAGCACGAGCTCGCCGGCAGGCTCGTGCGCGAAGCCGTCGCCGAGCGCCGAGCAGACGCGCTGCGAGACCAGGATCTCGCCGCCTTGCGCCTCGCCGCACAGCCGCGCGGCGAGGTTGGTGACGGTGCCGATCGCGCCGTAGTCGATGCGGCCGGGAAAGCCGATGCCGCCGATCGTCGCGAAGCCCTGCGCGATGCCGACGCCCATCGCCAGCGTGTGGCCGCGCCGCGCCCAGTCGCCGGCGAGGCGGCCGATCTCTTCCTGCATCGCGAGCGCCATGCGCGCGGCGCGCGGCGCCGGGTCCGCGACCGGCACCGGGTCGTTGAAGAAGACCATGATCCCGTCGCCGGTGAAGCGCTCGAGCGTTCCTTCGTGGGCGAGAACGAGCCCGCCGATGACGGCGTGGTATTCGGCGAGGACCGCCATCACGTCCTCGGGGTCGGCGGTTTCGGTGAACGACGTGAAGCCGCGCAGATCGAGGAAGACGACCGTGATCTCGCGCCGGTGGCTCTTCAGCGGGTCCTCGGCGCCGCCGGCGACGATCAGCTCGGCGAGCTGGGGCGAGAAGAAGCGCTTCAGCCGGCCGACCTTCTCGAGCTGGCGAACGCCCTCCTCGACGCGCGCCTCGAGCGTGCGGTTCAGCTCGGCGAGCTCGCTCTTTTGCTGCAGCAGCTCGTCGTAGAGCGACTTGATACGCAACAGCGACCGCACGCGCGCGAGCAGCTCGTGCTGGCTCACTGGCTTGGTGAGGAAGTCGTCGGCGCCGGCGTCGAGCCCCTTGGCACGCTCCTGCGCCGGATCGAGCGCGGTGACCAGGACGACCGGCAGCATCGCGTGCGCGGGATTCGCGCGGATCGCCGCGCACACCTCGTAGCCGCTCATGCCGGGCATCATCACGTCGAGCAGGACGAGATCCGGGCGCTCGGCGTCGAGCGCCGCCAGCGCCTCGGCGCCGGACGCGGCGGTGCACGTGCGGAAGCCCTTCGCCGCGAGCAGGTCGGCGAGCAGCTTGACGTTGAGCGCGACGTCGTCGACGACCAGGATCTTCGCCGCGCTCATTCGATCACCTCGTCGGCGCGCGCCAGCAACGACTGCGGGATGGCGACGCCGAGCGCGCGCGCGGTCTTCAGGTTGACCGCGAGGCGGAACTTCGTCGGCCGCTCGATCGGCAGGTCGCCGG
>DASXXO010000291.1:0-3442 GCA_036503045.1 Caldimonas sp.
TCGGTGCAGGCGCAGGTCCTCAACATCATGAAGGACCTGCAGGACAAGCGCGGCCTCACCTACCTCTTCATCTCGCACAATCTCGCCGTCGTTCGCCATGTCAGCGACGAGGTCGGCGTGATGTACCTCGGCAGGATCGTCGAGCTCGCCGAGAAGGCGGTGCTTTTCGCGCGGCCGCGTCATCCCTATACGCGCATGCTGCTCGACGCGATTCCCGACATCCACATGAGCGGTCGCGCGCGCACGCCGGTGCAGGGCGAGGTGCCGAATCCATTGCATCCGCCGGGCGGCTGCACGTTCAATCCGCGCTGCCCGCACGCCAATGAGCGCTGCCGCGTCGAGCGGCCGGCGCTGCTCTCGATCGGCGGCTGCCGCGTCGCCTGCCACGCGGTCGAGGAAGGGCGGATCTAGCGCCCGCGCGGGCCGTCGGGAAGAAGGTGCTCGCCGCGCATCAGGTCGGCGACCTTCTCGCGATCGCGGATCGGCCAGGCCTCGCTTCCGCCGACCATCACCTCGGCGGCGCGCGGCCGGGTGTTGTAGTTGCTTGCCATGCTCATCGCATAGGCGCCCGCCGAAAGGACGGCGACGAAATCGCCCGGCGCGACGGCCAGTTGGCGCTCGCGGCCGAGCCAGTCGCCCGATTCGCACACCGGGCCGACGACGTCCCAGGTCGCGACGTCGCGCCGGCCGCTCTCGCACTCGACGATCCGCATCCAGGCGTCGTACATCGCCGGCCGCATGAGGTCGTTCATGGCCGCGTCGACGATGCAGAAGTTGCGCTCTTCGCCTGGCTTCAGGTAGAGCACCTCGCTGACGAGCACGCCGGCGTTGCCGACCAGCGACCGCCCGGGCTCGACGATGATCTTGCGCCCGCCATGGCCGCGCGCGTCGACGTGGGCGAGCAGCCGTGCGACGAGGACGCCCGCGTCCGGCGGCGACTCGTCGCGGTAGGTGATGCCGAGGCCGCCGCCGATATCGACGTGCGCGAGCCGGACGCCGTCGGCCTCGACCGCCTCGACAAGATCAAGCAGGCGATCGAGCGCATCGACGTACGGAGCTGCGTCGACGATCTGCGAGCCGATGTGGCTGTCGATGCCGACGACCTCGATCCCGGGGAGTTCCGCCGCGCGTGCGAACGCGGCGCGCGCGTCGCCGTGAGCGATGCCGAACTTGTTGGCGCGCAGCCCTGTGGAGATGTAGGGATGGGTCTTCGGATCGACGTCGGGGTTGACGCGCAGGCTGACGCGCGCGCGCCGGCCCGCAGCGCGCGCGACCTCGCCCAGCAGTTCGAGCTCGCCGACGCTCTCGACGTTGAAGCAGAGGATGTCGAGCGCGAGCGCGCGCTCCATCTCCGCGCGCGTCTTGCCGACGCCCGAAAAGACGATCCGCTCCGGCGTGCCGCCGGCGGCGAGGACGCGTTCAAGCTCGCCCCCGGAGACGATGTCGAAGCCGCAGCCGCGACGCGCGAACCACTGCAGAACGGCGAGCGTCGAGTTGGCCTTGACGGCATAGCAGAGCAGATGGTCGCGCCCGGCGAGCGCACGCTGGTAGGCGGCGAGGGCGCGCGCCATCGCCGCGCTCGAGTAGACGAACAGCGGCGTGCCGAATCGACGCGCCAGCTCGGCGGCCGCGACACCCTCGACGAAGAGCGTGCCGTCACGGCGGGCGATCTCGGGAGCGCCTGGCAGGTTCATCAGCGCGGTGCCGACGCGGGGGCCGTTTCCGGGGCGGCGAACGACGGATCGGGCGACAGGTTGGGAACGGCGGCAGGCGCCACCGGCTTGACGCCGATCAGCGGCCCCTTCTGCCCGCATGACGCGAGCAAGGCGAAGGCCATCGTCGCGAGCGCGCGCGCAGCGGTCGCCACTACACTGCCAGCGCGCTTCCCCATGGCGCGATTATCGACCGTGAACACCAGTCCGAGCCCTGACGAATTGTCCGACGTCGAGTACGACCGGCGGGCCCGTGCGGTCCTCGCCGCGGTCGAGGCCGCCGCCGATCGCCTGCTCCAGGACGATGTCATCGACATCGATGCGAGCCGCACCGGCGGCCTGCTCGAGCTCGCCTTCCCGAACGGCAGCAAGATCGTGATCAACACCCAGCCGCCGCTCCAAGAGCTCTGGCTCGCCGCGGGCGAGGGCGGCTATCACTTCCGATCGCTCGGCGGGCGCTGGATCGACGGCCGCGATGGGCGCGAGTTCTTCGAAGTCCTCTCCACATGCGCGAGCGCGCAGGCCGGCTGCGCGCTGCGCTTCGAGTCCGCGCGCTAGGCGCTCAGCGCCGGAACAGGTCGAGGATGCTGTTCCTCTCCTCGTCGCTCGGCGGCGTCGGCGCCGCCTTGTCTTCGAGGCCGAGGCTGCTCACGCCGGCGCCGCGCGCGTACTCGTCGTAGTACCACTCGCCGCCGAGGTTGACGACGCCCTCGGGCGCGGTCGGCTCCTGGAACGGCACGCCCTTCAGCATTGTCGCCATGTAGTCGATCCAGACCGGAAGCGCCAGGCCTCCGCCGGTCTCGCGATCGCCGAGCTTCTTCGGATCGTCGTAGCCCATCCACACGACTGCGACGATGTTCTTCTGCCAGCCGGCGAACCAGGCGTCGTGCGAATCGTTGGTGGTGCCGGTCTTGCCGTAGATGTCGGGGCGCTTGAGCGTCGCACCCGCCTTGGCCGCCGTCCCGCTGTGCGTGACCTCCTGCAGCAGGCTCGTCATGACGAACGCGTTACGCGCCTCGATCGTCCGCGCCGACTCGTCGAGCGTCGGCACGCGCGCCTCGTTGATGACATGCCCCTTCGAGTCGGTGATGCGGCTGATCAGGAGCGGATTGACGCGGTAGCCGCCATTCGCGAACACGCTGTACGCCGAGGCCATCTGCAGCGGCGTGACCGCGCCCGAGCCGAGGGCCATCGGCAGATAGGCGGGATGCTTGTCGGCATCGAAGCCGAAACGCTTGATCCACTGCTGGGCGTAAAGCGGCCCGATCGACTTCAGGATGCGGATCGAGATCATGTTCTTCGACTTGGCGAGGCCGCGGCGCATCGTCATCGGGCCGTCGTACGTGCCGTCGTAGTTCTTCGGCTCCCACGGCTGGCTGCCCGTCGTGCCGGCGTCGAAGAACAGCGGCGCGTCGTTGATCACGGTGGCAGGCGTGAACCCCTTCTCGAGCGCCGCCGAGTAGATGAAGGGCTTGAAGCTAGAGCCGGGCTGGCGCCACGCCTGAGTGACGTGGTTGAACTTGCTCTTCGAGTAGTCGAAGCCGCCCACCATCGCGCGGACGCTGCCGGTGCGCGGGTCCATGGCGACGAACGCGCCCTCGACCTCGGGCAGCTGGGTGATCGACCACTCGCCCTTGGCCCCCTGTATCAGGCGCACCACCGCTCCCGGACGCAGCTGCGTCTTCGGGTTGGCCTTCGGCGCGAGCGCTGACGCGGCGGGCTTGAGACCG
>DASXXO010000292.1:0-6718 GCA_036503045.1 Caldimonas sp.
CGGCCGGGCTGACGCCAGGAACCGGGGATGTTCCTCCGGGCGCATGGCTGAGCGCGCTGGCGAGGTCGCCGACGACCGAGATCTCCGGATACCCGGGCAGGCCGAGGTCAGGCTCGACGACGACGCGGCCCGCACGGTCGAGCGCGGCGCCGCTGCCGCGCGCCAATTGCGCGCCGAGCGGCGAGGCGGCGACCCCTGCCGCCCAGATCACGGTGCGCGCCGCGATGCGCTCGCGATGCGGCTTGCCGTCGACCGTCGCCTCGCAACCCACGCCTTCGGCGTCGATTGCGGTGACGAGGGTGCCGGTGCGGACCTCGACTCCGAGCCGCTCGAGCTGGGCACGCGCGCGCGCCGACTGCTTCTCGACGAAGCTGCCCAAAACGCGCGCCGTGCCCTCGAGGAGAAGGACCCGCGTCCTGGTCGGGTCGATGCGGCGGAACTCGCGCCTCAGCGTGTGCTGCGCGATCTCGCTCATCGTCCCGGCCATCTCGACCCCGGTCGGCCCGCCGCCGATGACGACGAAGGTGAGCCAGCGACTCCGCTCGGCGTCGTCTTCCGCGCGCTCCGCGTTCTCGAACGCGTTGATCGTGCGCGCCCGGAGCTCGAACGCATCGGCGAGCGTCTTCAGCCCCGGCGCGTGGCGCTCCCATTCGTCGTGGCCGAAATAGCTGTGCGTCGCGCCGGCGGCGACGATCAGGTGGTCCCAGGCGAGCGTCTCGCCGGTGGCGAGCGTCGCGGTACGCGCGGCGACGTCGATCGTGCGCACCTCCCCCTTCAGCACCGTCAGGTTGCCGCGGCCGATCTCGCTTCTCAGCACGTGGCGGATCGGCGCGCTGATCGCCGGTGCGCTGAGGCCTGCCGTCGCGACCTGGTAGAGCAGCGGCTGGAACAGATGGTGGTTGGTGCGGTCGACGAGCGTGATCTCGACCGGCGCTTGCGACAGCGCGCGCACCGCCTCGAGGCCGCCGAAGCCGCAGCCGACGACGAGAACGCGCGCCCGCCCGCTCACGCGACCCTCGGCACGTCGCGCAGGACCGGATCGATCAGGTGCTCGGCGACCATGTGGATGTGGGTGCGCAGCGCATAGAGCTCGTCGGCGTAGGAGAGCGGCACGCGCACGTGCTCGACGTGACGCTCGATCGCCTCGAGCTCGCGCAGCAGCTCGTCCTTCGGCCGAATGCCGATGTCGTTCTCGACGTCGCGCAGCCGCCGGTACCAGCGAAAGATGCGCGAGCGGATGCGAAACGTATAGAGCGGCGGCAGCATGCGCGAGAGCGGAATCAGCGCCGCGACGATCGTCACCAGCACCGGCCACATGCGGTCGATCAGGTTGGCGAGCCAGAACGGCAGGTAGCGCTGCAGCACCGGTGGCCCGCTGGCGTAGAAGCGCTGCGCCTCCTTGGCGAGCGGATGCTGGGTGTCGCGCGGGTTCGGGAAGTCGCCCTTCCTCTGGAACCAGCCGGCGCCGCCATGCACCTGCTGTGCCGCCTGCACGAAGAGCTGGAGCAGCGCCGGATGGATGCGCTTGCGCGCCACCAGGGTCGCCGTCGGCGCGATCAGGTGGACGTCGGCCGGAGGAATGTCGCGCGCCAAGTCGACCACGCCGCGTGGCAAGGTCACCGGGCTCATGAACGGGAAGCGGCGCGAATACGCCTCGGCCTGGACGAAGTCGAAAAGGCGAATGCCCGGCGTCTGCAGCAGCATCTGCACCAGCAGCGACTCGGGCGCAGACGTGAAGACGAGCGCGTCGATGCGGCCTTCGAGGAGGGCGGCGACCGACGGCGTCTGCGCCTCGCGGACCAGCGTCATCGTCGTCGGGTCGATGCGATTGGCCTCGAAGAGGAGGTGCATCACATGCGGTATGCCGCTGCCGGGAGCGCCGATGTTGACCCGCCAGCCGACGAGCTGGGGCAGGCTCGTCAGCTCGGGCGCGTGGAGCAGCCGTTCGGCCGAGTCGCTGCGGTAGAACAGCCAGACGGGCTCGTAGAAGAGGCCTCCGAGCGAGACGAGTCCGTCGTCGGGAACGTCGCTCTCGTCGCCGCCGACCGGCTGCGCGTCGTCGGCGCCGCCCTGGACGAACGCGATGTCGACGTCGCCGTCCGGCTGGCGCAGCAGGGCAGCATTCTCGGCCGCGCCGGCAGTCGTTCGGAGGCGGACCTCGATGCCGTCTTCCTTCAGCAGCTCGACGTAGCGCTTGCCGAACGCAGCGTACGCGCCCTGGTCCTGCCCGGTCGCGAGGACGACCGTCCGCGGTGGCGCCGGATCGAGCCACCAGTAGGCCAGCGCGAGCAGCACGAGAGCAAGGGCGGCGAAGGGCACGGCCGTCGCGAGCAGGTCGCGAATCGAGAGCACCGTCTCGCGGAGGTGGTCACGCATCGGGCCATTGTCCCTTGCGTCGCGGGCCGCCGAAAGTCGCCTATCCTCGATCGGATGCGCCTCTTGCTCGTCGAAGACGACCGCATGATCGGCGAGAGCCTGCAGCGCACGCTGCGCCTCGAGGGCTTCGCGGTCGACTGGGTTCGCGACGCCGCCGCCGCCGACGGCACCCTCGCCAGCGAGCGCTTCGACCTCGTCCTGCTCGACCTCGGCCTGCCGCGCGGCGCGGCGAGCGGCCCGGCCGACGGCCTGGAGGTGTTGCGCGCGCTGCGCGCGCGCCGCGACGCGACGCCCGTGATCGTGCTGACGGCGCGCGATGTGCGCGGCGACCGGGTCGCGGGGCTCGACGCCGGCGCCGATGACTACCTCGTCAAGCCGTTCGAGTTCGACGAGCTGAACGCGCGCATCCGCGCCGTGCTGCGCCGCCATGCCGGCCGTGCCGAGCCGGTGCTGTCGCACGGCGGCGTCACCCTCGATCCGGCGCAGCGGCGGGTGACGCTGAACGGTACTCCGGTCGTGCTCTCGGCGCGCGAGTTCGCAGTGCTCGAGGCGCTGATGGTGCGGCCCGGCGCGGTGCTGTCGCGCGCGCAGCTCGAGGACCGCCTGTACGGCTGGGGCGAGGAGATCGAGAGCAACGCGGTCTCGGTCTATATCCACCAGCTGAGGAGAAAGCTCGGTGCCGACTTCATCCGCAACGTGCGCGGCGTCGGCTATTTCGTCGACGCGGGCGCCCCGGGACCGCGATGAGCTCGATCCGCCTGCGGCTGCTCGTCTCGCTCGTCGCGCTGCTCGTCCTCGCCGCCGCGGCGATGGCCGCGATCACTTATCGCAACGTCCTCGGCGAGACCGAGGCGCTGTTCGACTACCAGCTGCAGCAGATGGCGCTGTCGTTGCGCGACCAGGGCGAGATCGCCTCCGAGCAGGCCGACACGCTGGCCGACGCTCAGCTCGACTTCGTGATCCAGATCTGGACCGTCGACGGGCGCAGCATCTACGCCTCGCGCCCGCACGCGTCGTTGCCGGCGCGCGCGCTCCTCGGCCTGGCGACGCTCAACGTCGACGGCCGCGCCTGGCGCACCTATGGCGTGGCGACGCGCGATCGCGTGATCCAGGTCGCGCAGCCGGTCGAGATCCGTCAGCGTCTCGCCGCCCACGCGGCGTGGCGCGGTGTGCTGCCGCTCGTCCTGATCACGCCGATCGCGGCGTTCGCGATCTGGTGGCTCGCCGCGCAGAACCTCGCGCCGCTCGATCGGCTCGCGCGCGAAGTGCGTTCGCGCGACGCGCGCTCGCTCGCACCGGTGCCGAGCGACCGGCTCCCCGACGAGGTCGCGCCGCTCGCGAGCGCGCTGAACGCGCTGCTCGCCCGCCTGCGCGATTCGTTCGACACGCAGCGCTCGTTCGTCGCCGACGCCGCGCACGAGCTGCGCTCGCCGCTGACCGCGCTGAAGCTGCAGCTGCGCCTGCTGCGAAACGCAGGCGACGAGGCGGGACGGAGCGCCGCGCTCGCGGCGATCGCGGCCGGCATCGAGCGCGCGACCCGCCTGATCGAGCAGTTGCTGACGCTCGCGCGCAGCGAGCCCGGCGCGGCGCCCGCCGCGCTCGAGCCGGTCGATCTCGGCGAGCTGGCGCGCGAGACGCTCGCGGCCATGCACCCGTTCGCGCACGACCGCGGCAGCGAGCTCGTCCTCGACGCCGAGCCGGCCGCCGTCGTCCACGGCGAGCGCAACGCACTCGCGGCGCTGGTGCGCAACCTGGTCGACAACGCGGTGCGCTATTCGCCCGCCGGCTCGGTCGTGGAGGTGCGGGTGCGCAGCCTGGACGGTGCGGTGGCGCTGCAAGTCGATGACGCCGGCCCGGGAATCCCCGACGCGGATCGCGAGCGCGTGTTCGACCGCTTCTATCGGCGTTCCGAAAACGGCGAGTCGGGCAGCGGCCTCGGCCTGGCGATCGTTCGCAGCGTCGCGGCCGCTCACGGCGCGTCGATCGAGCTCGCCCGGTCGGCGCGCGGTGGGCTGGGCGTCAGCGTCCGGTTTCCTGGGGCGACCCCCGACTCGCGGGGTCCCTGACTGGCGGGGTATCCGTAGGCCGACCTTTCGGTTAGTTTGACGTCCAGTCGGCCGCGGGACGCGGAACGCTGCCATCCCGGCAGTTCGACCCATAAGGGGGAACAAGATGAGCAACTTCCAGAAGCTGGGTGTCGCGTTAGCGTTAGCGGCAGCGGCCGCCGGCGCGAATGCGGTCAACGTCGTCAACGGACAGCTGTGGCATGTGCCGGAGGCGACCAGCCAGAACGCGATTCCGGCGAACGTCCCGGGCACCGCGCCCGACGTCACGTTCAGCGTCGACTCGCCGTTCAACTTCAACGCCACCGGTGCGAGCGTCGGTACCTGGCTGGGCAGCAGCGGTGCCTTCGGCATCGCCGAGAACACCGCTGGCACGCTCGCATCGCTGATGGACAACGGCAGCCAGGGGACCTTGGTGTCCTTCAACGGCCAGGTGACGGTCACGAACGGCGAGATGTTCACGGTCACGCATGACGACGGGCTGACGTTGATCATCGACGGGCTGAACCTCGCCTTCAGCGCGGGCCCGACGTCACCGACGACGAATACCGCGACCTACGGCGGGCCGAGCGGAACGTTCGCCTTCCAGCTCGTCTACGGCGAGTGCTGCGGCGGTCCGGCGGTGCTCCAGGTGGACCTGCCGTTCACCGCGGCCGTCCCCGAGCCCGAGACCTATGCCCTGATGCTGGCCGGCTTCGGCGCGCTCGGCTTCGTCGCGCGGCGCCGCCGAGTCTCCTGATCGGACGTTTCCATCATGCTGCGGCCCCGGAAACGGGGCCGCAGCACTTTGTACTTAACGTTGCCCTAATCGAACGCTAATGGAGTTCTAACGGCCCGGCCCTATCTTTGCCGTCGTGCGGAATCCTCCGCCGCCGACCCTTGCTGGAGAACTCCATGAATCTGAAACCTTTGAGCGCAGCGCTGCTCGGCGCCGGGATCGCCGTTCTCGGCACCGCGGGCGCGATCGATCTGCCCCACTGGTTGGCGGGCGACGCGAAGCCGGCGGTCGTCGCCCAGGCCGCTCCGCAAGCGGTCCAAGGCGAGCGCGTCGTGCCTCCGGTGCCGCTCAGCACGGCGCCTGGCCAAATGCCGAACTACCGCGCCATCGTCAAGCAATCGGCGCCGGCCGTCGTCGGGGTGAACGTCGAAGGCATGCACAAGGCGTCGATCGACGAGGAGGGCCTGCCGCCCGGTCTCGAGGACGATCCTTTCTTCAAGTTTTTCCGCGGCGTCCCCGGCTTGGGCCAGCATGGCCGGCAGAGCCCGCAGATGCCGTTCAAGGGATTGGGGTCGGGCTTCATCATCAGTTCGGACGGCCTGATCCTGACCAACGCGCACGTCGTGCGCGAAGCCAAGGACGTCACCGTCAAGCTGAGCGACCGGCGTGAGTACACCGCGAAGGTGCTCGGCTACGACACCGCGACCGACATCGCGGTACTGAAAATCGACGCCAAGGACCTGCCGGTGGTGCGGCTCGGCGACCCGAAGAACCTCGAGGTCGGCGATCCGGTGCTCGCGATCGGCGCGCCGTACGGCCTCGAGCAGACCGCGACCTCGGGCATCGTGAGTGCGAAGGGCCGTTCGCTGCCCGGCGACGCGGTCGTTCCGTTCATCCAGACTGACGCGGCGGTGAACCCCGGCAACTCGGGTGGCCCGCTCTTCGACGGCAGCGGCTCGGTGGTCGGCATCAACTCGCAGATCTACTCCAGGAGCGGCGGCTTCCAGGGCGTCTCGTTCGCGATCCCGATCAACGTCGCGCTCAAGGTCAAGGACCAGATCGTCGCCCATGGCAAGGCCGAGCACGGCCGCCTCGGGGTCACCGTCCAGGACCTGAACCAGTCGCTCGCCGATTCGTTCGGCCTGCAGCGCGTCGAGGGTGCCCTCGTCTCGAGCGTCACGCCCGACAGCGCGGCGGCGGCGGCGGGGCTGAAGGCAGGCGACGTCATCACCGAGGTGAACGGCGAGCCGGTCGTCCGCTCGGGCAATCTGTCCAGCCTGATCGGCATGTCGGCGCCTGGCGAGCGGATCAAGCTCAAGGTCTGGCGTGACCGCGCCGAGCGCACGATCGAAGCCAAGCTGGGCAACGCGTCGAGCGAGGGCAAGACCGTTGCCGACGCGAGCGCCGGCGCCGAGCGCGGCTCGCTCGGCCTGACCCTGCGGCCGCTGACGAGCGACGAGAAGCGGCAGGCGAAGGTCGACAGCGGCCTGGTGGTCGAAGACGTCGGCGGCGCCGCCGAGCGCGCCGGCATCCAGGCCGGCGACGTGCTGCTCGCCATCAA
>DASXXO010000293.1:0-3716 GCA_036503045.1 Caldimonas sp.
CGAGCGTTCCCGCATGCGCGTCCAGGCGGATCGTGTCGCCGGTGCGCACCCTGCCGAGCGCGCCGCCGGCGAGGACCTCGGGGCTGACGTGGATCGCCGCCGGCACGTTGCCCGATGCGCCGCTCATCCGGCCGTCGGTGACGAGGGCGACGCGAAAGCCTTTCTTCTGCAGCGCGCCGAGCGGCGGCGTGAGCTTGTGCAGCTCGGGCATTCCGTTCGCGCGCGGGCCCTGGAAGCGGACCACGGCGAGGAAGTCGCGCTCGAGCTCGCCGGCGTCGAACGCAGCGAGCATGGCCTCCTGCGAATCGAAGACCACCGCCGGCGCCTCGACGATCCAGCGGTCGGCGGGAACCGAGGAGACCTTGATCACGGCGCGTCCGCAGTTGCCGACGAGGAGCTTCAGCCCGCCTTCCGCGCTGAACGGCTGCGTCGCACGGCGCACGATCGTCTCGTCCGCGCTCGCCTCGGGCAACACACGCCAGGCGAGGCCATCGGCGGCGCGCTCGGGAACGCGCGTGTAGTCGGCCATGCCTCCGGGCGCGACGCTCGCCGCATCGGCGTGCAGGCAGCCCGCCTCGAGCAACTCGCGCAGCACATAGCCCGGTCCGCCGGCAGCCTGGAACTGGTTCACGTCGGCGCTGCCGTTCGGGTAGACCCGCGCGAGCAGCGGCGTCGCCTTCGACAGATCGGCGAAGTCACTCCAGTCGATGACGATCCCCGCGGAGCGCGCGACGGCGACCCAGTGGATGAGATGGTTGGTCGAGCCGCCGGTCGCGAGCAACGCGACCATCGCGTTGACGATCGATCGCTCGTCGACGAGCCTGCCGATCGGCAGCACGCGCGCTTCGCGGTCGCCGGCCGCGCGCTGCCAGCCGGCGTTGGCGAGAACGAGGCGCACCGCCTCGACGGTCAGCGCGTCGCGCAGGCTGTCGTGCGGGTGGACGAACGCCGCGCCCGGGACGTGCAGCCCCATCGCCTCGAGCAGCATCTGGTTGCTGTTCGCCGTGCCGTAGAAGGTGCAGGTGCCGGGGCCGTGGTACGACGCGGCCTCGGCGGTCATCAGCGCGTCGCGGCCGACTCGGCCGAGCGCATGCTGCTCGCGCACGCGCGTCTTCTCGGCGTTGGCGAGCCCGCTCGCCATCGGTCCGCCCGGGACGAAGACGCACGGCAGGTGGCCGAAATGGAGCGCACCGATCAGGAGCCCCGGGACGATCTTGTCGCAGATGCCGAGCAGGAGCGCGGCGTCGAAGACATCGTGCGATAGCGCGATCGCCGTGCCCAGCGCGATCGTGTCGCGCGAGAACAGGCTCATGTCCATGCCGGGCCGGCCCTGCGTCACGCCGTCGCACATCGCCGGCACGCCGCCGGCCACCTGCGCGGTCGCGCCGAGCGCTTGCGCGGCGGCGCGGATCACCGCCGGGAAGCGCTCGTACGGGTGGTGCGCCGAGAGCATGTCGTTGTACGCGGTGACGATGCCGACGTTGGGCGCACGCGCGGCGACGATGCTCAGCTTGTCGGGCGCGGCGAGCGCCGCCGTCGCGTGGGCGAGGTTGGCGCAGCCGAGACGATCGTTGCCGCGCGGGCGCGCGAGCATGGCCTCGACACGCGCCAGGTAGGCGCGCCGGGTCGGTGCGCTCTTCTCGCGGACCCGGCCGGTGACGTCGACGACGGCCTGTTTCATGGCGGTGGATCGCAAGCGCGCGAGGTTCGCTCTGCGCCGGGGGCGCTCAGTGAAACGCCACCTCGACGCGGTTCGCCTCGGCGGCGCTGACGAGCCCGCTCGGCAGCTCGGCGATCTCGACCCGCATCGTGCCGAGCGGAATGCCGTTGGACTCGAGCACCTGGCGAATGGCGAGCGTGCGCTTGCGCGCGAGGTCCATCTGCTCCAGGCGGTCGGCGCGCGCCTCGATCTTGGCCACGATCGCGACCGCGTGATGCTCCTTCTTCGCCTTCTCGGCGAGTTGCAGCACCTTGGTCGCGCCGGTGTCGGTGAGCTGGGCCGACGCCGGGGCGAACACGATCTGGTTCGCCGCGACGCCATCTTCCGCGGACGACGCTGCCGCCGTCGCCGCGTCGGTCAGCGCCGCGGCGCCCTCCTGCGTTGCATCGGGAGCTTGCGACTGGCCCGCAGCGGGGCCGCGCGAGCGCAACCCGGCGAGCACGAATCCTGCAACGGCGATGACGATCAGCACTGCCACCGCGACCTTGGCCACGGTCCGTGAAGGATTGCGCAGCGGCGGCGCCTGTCGATCTTCCATGGTGTCCCGGAATCTTTTCGGCAGCCGATTCTAGTTGGCGATGACTACTCCACCCGTTCCGCACAGCGGCACGCGCGATCCCGCGCGGCTCCTCGACCACACCCTCGGCGCCTGGGGCGGCCGGGGCGACGTCTGGATCTTCGGCTACGCGTCGCTGATCTGGCGTCCCGAGTTCGAGGCCGTCGAGGAGCGGCCGGCAACGGTGCACGGCTGGCACCGCGCGCTCGCGATGCGCTCGCGCATCAACCGCGGCACTCCCGAGCGCCCCGGCCTGGTCTTCGCCCTGGTGCCGGGCGGCTCGTGCCGCGGGCGCGCCTATCGCATCGAGCAGGATCGCGTCGACCCGGAGCTGCGGCGCCTCTGGGGTCGCGAGATGCCTTCGGGCGTGTACGACCCGAAATGGCTCGCCTGTCGGACGCCGCACGGCATCGTGCGCGGGCTCGCTTTCACGCTCAGCCGGCGCAACCCCAACCACACCGGCAGGTTGCCCGAAGGCGAGTTGCTCGAGATCTTTCGCACCGCCAACGGCCGCTATGGCAGCACGCTCGCGTACCTGGTCGAGACCGAGCGATCGCTGCGCACCTGCGGCATCCGCGACCGCGACGTCGAGCGGCTCGTTGCCCTGGCGCGCCGGCACGCGCTGACCGCCTGACCGGCGCGACTAGTGCGGCGCGACCGCCGATGCGCCGGGATCGCGCATCGCCGCGCCGACCGTGCGGCGGAGCTCGGTGAGGTCGTCTTCGGTGTCGATGTCGACCAGGATGCCGGCATCGTCGAGCTCGACGGGGAACGCCGGATAGCGCCCAATGATGCGGCGCGCGCCTTCGTCGCCGGCCAGCGCCGTGAGCTCGGGGTAGAGCTCGGCCGCGAAGCCGACCGGATGGCCGCGCCGGCTGCGGTACTGCGCGAATGCGACGGCATGCTGGTCGAGCGCGCGAGCCACCGCGAGCAGCGTCGCCGGCTGGATCAGGGGCATGTCGCCGGGCAGGATGAGCCAGCCGCTCGAGTCGGGCGACGCGCCCACGCCGGCGGCGATCGAGACGCCCATGCCGAGCAGCGACGCGCCGTCGGAGCCGACCTCGGGCAGCACCACGACGTCGCGCGCGGCGACGCTGCTGCGCGCGCCGTCGACGAACGCCGCAGTCGTCACGACGACGGTGCGCAGATGGGTGGCGATGGCGCTCGCGATCGTCTTCGCGAGCACGGTCGAGTCGCCGAGCGCCTGCGCGAGCTTATGGTGACCGGCCCCGAAGCGCGAGCTCCGGCCGGCAGCGAGGACCACGATCGTCGGCTGCGCTGACATGTGCCGAGGATGGAAGAGCATGGTCGATTGAGGAAGTGGGAGGTCTACGTAAGGCCTTCCCCTCAGATGCGGCGCGATGTGGAAGAGGCATGGCCGCAGGACCGGCAACACCGTACACCGGGCCGCGCTTTCCTATACTCGACCGATGACCGACA
>DASXXO010000294.1:0-3288 GCA_036503045.1 Caldimonas sp.
GCCGACCTGGTACGAGGTGCGCGTCAACGAGCGCGGCTACCTGGCCCGGCGTGGCGGCGTCGACCTGATGGTGGCGATGAACCCGCAGACCTGGGACAAGGACCTCGCCGAGATCGAGCCCGGCGGCTATCTCCTCTACGACAGCTCGAAGCCGCTGCCGCCCGCGAAGTTCCGCGCCGACATCCACGTCCTCGGCGTGCCTCTCACCGACCTCTGCGCGACGCGCTATACCGACCCGCGCGAGCGCCAGCTGCTGAAGAACATCGTCTACGTCGGCGTGCTCGCGGCGCTGGTCGGCGTCGAGCCCGAGGTGATCGCGACGCTCCTCGGCGAGCAGTACAAGGGCAAGACCAAGCTGCTGCAGCCCAACCTCGATGCCTTCATGATGGGCCTGCACCACGGCAACGAATACTTCGACGATGCGCTCGGCCTGAGGATCGCGCGGCGCGATGCGGTCGGCAAGCGCATCTTCATCGAGGGCAACGCCGCGGCGGCGCTCGGCTGCGTCTACGGCGGGGCGACGGTCTGCGCCTGGTACCCGATCACGCCGAGCTCCTCGCTCGCCGAGGCGTTCCAGAAGTACTGCAGCAAGCTGCGCGTCGACAAGGCGACCGGAACCAACAAGTTCGCGATCGTCCAGGCCGAGGACGAGATCGCCTCGATCGGCATCGTCGTCGGCGCCGGCTGGAACGGCGCGCGCGCCTTCACGGCGACGTCCGGCCCCGGCGTCTCGCTGATGACCGAGTTCATCGGCCTCGCCTACTTCGCCGAGATCCCGGTGACGATCATCGACGTCCAGCGCGGCGGCCCGTCGACCGGCATGCCGACGCGCACGCAGCAGGCCGACCTCCTGAGCTGCGCGTACGCGTCGCACGGCGACACCAAGCACGTGCTGCTCTTCCCCGAAGACCCGCGCGAGTGCTTCGACTTCGCCGCGGCGGCGCTCGACCTCGCCGATCGCCTGCAGACGCCGATCTTCGTCATGACCGACCTCGACATCGGCATGAACCATCGCCTGTGCGAGCCGCTCGCCTGGGACGACGCGCGCCGATACGACCGCGGCAAGGTGATGACCGCCGAGGAGCTCGAGGCCGGCAAGGACTTCGGCCGCTACCTCGACGTCGACGGCGACGGCATCCCGTACCGCACCCTGCCTGCGACGCACCCGAGCCGCGGGTCGTACTTCACTCGGGGAACGACGCGCGACGCCTACGCGCGCTATTCCGAAGCCGGGCCGGACTACGTCGACAACGTCACCCGCCTGCTGAGGAAGTTCGAGACCGCGAAGGAGCTGGTGCCGCAGCCGGTGCTGCGCCGCGCGGCGCGCGAGACGCGCTTCGGCGCGATCCACTTCGGCTCGACCAGCCCGGCCATGAACGAGGCGTTCGACGCCTTGCAGGCGGCGGGAATCCATGTCGATCTGCTGCGTGTGCGCGCGTTCCCGTTCAGCGCCGCGGTCGACCGTTTCATCGCCGAGCACGAGACGGTGTTCGTGGTCGAGCAGAACCGCGACGCGCAGCTGCGCATGATGATCGTCAACGAGCAGGAGGTCGACCCCGCCAAGCTCGAGCCGATCCTCCACTACGACGGCACGCCGATCACTGCCCGCTTCATCATCGAGGCGATGTCCGAGCGCGTCCGCGCCGACAACGTCGAGCCGATCGCCGCCAAGAAGGGTCTGGCCGCATGACCTACCTCGCCAAGCCGAAGCTGCACCACCCCACCCTGCCGAGCAACAAGCTCGGCTTCACCCGGCGCGACTACGAGGGCAAGATCTCGACCTTGTGCGCCGGCTGCGGCCACGACTCGATCTCGGCGGCGCTCGTCCAGGCGTGCTGGGAGCTCGACATCGAGCCGCACCGGGTCGCCAAGCTCTCCGGCATCGGCTGCTCGTCGAAGACACCCGACTACTTCCTCGGCGCTTCGCACGGCTTCAACACCGTGCACGGCCGGATGCCGTCGGTGCTCACCGGGGCGAACCTCGCCAACCGCGAGCTGCTCTACCTCGGCGTGAGCGGCGACGGCGACTCGGCGTCGATCGGCCTCGGCCAGTTCGCGCACGCGATGCGACGCGGCGTCAACATGACCTACATCGTCGAGAACAACGGCGTCTACGGCCTGACCAAGGGCCAGTTCTCGGCCACCGCCGACCCGGGCAGCAAGAGCAAGAAGGGGGTCGTCAACAGCGACACGGCGATCGACCTCGTCGCGATGGCGCTCCAACTCGGCGCGAGCTACGTCGCGCGCAGTTTCTCGGGCGACAAGGAGCAGCTCGTTCCGCTCATCAAGGGCGCGATCAGCCACCGCGGCGCGGCCTTGATCGACGTCATCAGCCCGTGCGTGGCGTTCAACAACCATCCGGGCAGCACCAAGAGCTACGACTACGTCCGCGCCCACAACGAGGCGGTCAATCGGCTCGACTTCATGCCGCACCGCGACGCGATCACGGCGATCTACGCGCCGGGCGAGGTGATCGAGGTGACGCAGCACGACGGCAGCCTGCTGCGCCTGCGAAAGCTCGCCGACGGCTACGACCCGGGCGACCGGCTCGCCGCGATGAGCCACATCGCCGCGCACGAAGCGCGCGGCGAGATCCTGACCGGCCTGCTCTACGTCGACGGCGCAGCCGAAGACCTGCACGACCACCTGAAGACGGTCGGCGTGCCGCTCAACCGCCTCGGCGAGCGCGAGCTCTGCCCGGGGTCGGCCGCGCTCGCGGCGATCAACGCCGAGCTCGTCTGACGGCGCGCGTGGCCGCCTGAGCGCGGGCGACGAGGTCCGCTCCGGCCGCGCCGCGCTGCGCAGCCGGCTGAGGCGCACCGGCGCGCCGCGAACCGCTAGCTCTCGCGCGCCGCCTTCTTCCGCTCGTGCTCCTTCAGGTGGCGCTTGCGGATCCGGATCGACTTCGGCGTGATCTCGACCAGCTCGTCGTCGGCGATGAACTCGACCGCGTACTCGAGCGTGACCTGGATCGGCGGCGTGATCTTGATCGCGTCCTCCTTGCCGGAGACGCGGAAGTTGGTGAGCTGCTTGCCGCGCACCGCGTTGACGACGAGGTCGTTGTCGCGCGAGTGGATGCCGATCACCATGCCTTCGTAGAGCGGGTCGCCCGCTTTGACGAACATTCGGCCGCGGTCGTCGAGCTTGCCGAGCGAGTACGTCACCGCCTCGCCGTCGTCCTGGCTGATCAGGACGCCGTTCTTGCGCCCTTCGATCTCACCCTTGTAGGGCTCGTAGCTGTCGAAGATGTTGCTGATCAGGCCGGTGCCGCGGGTCAGGTTCAGGAAC
>DASXXO010000295.1:0-5055 GCA_036503045.1 Caldimonas sp.
TGCCACCAATCGGCGCGATCGGCGGGCGGCATGCTCCCGGCCGCGGTCATCAGCTCCTCGGCGACGGCGACGACGCGTGCCGCGGCCTGGGCGAAGCCGCGCGGATCGCGTCGCGGCCAGTCGGCGACCCAGGGCTGATGCGACAGCATTTGCATCGCGAGCAGCGTGTCGTGGGCGAAGCCCCAGCCGAGCTCGCCGGACCCGCGCGGAAGCGCGGGAGCCGTCGCGGCGGCGAGCGTTCGCGTCGTCTCGACGCGCGGCATCCAGGTGCCGACGGCGGCGAACGCACGTCGCGCCGGGGCCAGCAGCTGCAGGAACGGAACGAGAACGACGACGTCGCGCAGCGGCAGGCTCGCAGTCTCGGCCCAGCCGACGACGCGGCGCGCGATCGCGTCCCAGGGTGCATCGATCGAGCCGTTGACCGCTTCGTCGACTATCGACGCCATAGTGTGAGACGTTGCGGATCCGGCACGCGGGAACAGGGCCTGTGTCAGAATCATTGTGCCTTCGCGACCGGCCTTGCAGACCCCGCTTCGGACACCATCTCGGGTTCAGGCACGAGGATTCCAACATGAGCAGCGAGCTGATCACCCACACGTCCGACGCATCGTTCAACGCCGACGTCCTCGAGGCCGGCACGCCGGTCCTGGTCGACTACTGGGCCGAATGGTGCGGCCCCTGCAAGATGATCGCGCCGATCCTCGACGAGGTCTCGAAGGACTACGACGGCAAGCTTCGCATCGCCAAGATGAACGTCGACGAGAACCGTGACGTGCCCGCCAAGTACGGCATCCGCGGCATTCCGACACTGATGCTGTTCAAGGGCGGCCAGCTCGCCGCGACCAAGGTCGGCGCCCTCTCGAAGGCGCAGTTGACGGCCTTCATCGACTCTCACCTATAATCCCGGTCCAACGAAGGGAACCGCTCGTCTCTGGCGGCGGCTCCCGGCACGAGACGACCCTCCGGCCACCCGGCCAGCGATCTCTGCGGATCGCCTGACGGGCGAGCCGCCCCGGGCCCGAAGCGCTCGCCGCTTCACCTCCCGACCGCGAATTTCGACGTCCCGGGCTGCATCCGATGCAGCCTCGCACGCCCGGCAACACGCACCGGGCCCCTCCCCGAGCCTCCAGCGCACTCGGCGCCACCCCCCATGCACCTGTCCGAACTGAAGCTGATCCACGTCTCCGAGCTCATCAAGATGGGCGAGGCGCTCGAGATCGAGAACGTCGCCCGCATGCGCAAGCAGGAGCTGATGTTCGCCATCATGAAGAAGCGCGCCAAGGGCGGCGAGCAGGTCTTCGGCGACGGCGTCCTCGAAGTGCTGCCCGACGGCTTCGGCTTCCTGCGCTCGCCCGACGCCAGCTACATGGCGAGCACCGACGACATCTACCTGAGCCCGAGCCAGATCCGGCGCTTCAACCTGCACACCGGCGACGCCATCGAAGGCGAAGTGCGGGTCCCCAAGGACGGCGAGCGCTATTTCGCGCTGGTCAAGGTCGACAAGATCAACGGCCTGACGCCCGAGGAGAGCAAGCACAAGATCATGTTCGAGAACCTGACGCCGCTCTTCCCGAAGGAGCAGTTCAGACTCGAGCGCGACATCAAGTCCGACGAGAACATCACCAGCCGCATCATCGACCTGATCGCGCCGATCGGCAAAGGCCAGCGCGCGCTCCTCGTCTCGGCGCCCAAGAGCGGCAAGACGGTGATGATGCAGAACCTCGCGCACGCGCTGATCGCCAACTATCCCGAGGTCTATCTGATCGTCCTGCTCGTCGACGAGCGCCCCGAGGAAGTGACCGAGATGCAGCGCACGGTGCGCGGAGAGGTCATCAGCTCGACGTTCGACGAGCCCGCCGCGCGCCACGTGCAGGTCGCCGAGATGGTGATCGAGCGCGCCAAGCGCCTGGTCGAGCTGAAAAGGGACGTCGTCATCCTGCTCGACTCGATCACCCGGCTGGCGCGTGCCTACAACAACGTGCTGCCCTCCTCGGGCAAGGTGCTGACCGGCGGCGTCGACGCCAACGCGCTGCAGCGCCCCAAGCGCTTCTTCGGCGCGGCACGCAACATCGAGGAAGGCGGATCGCTCACCATCATCGGCACCGCGCTGGTCGAGACCGGCAGCCGCATGGACGAGGTCATCTACGAGGAATTCAAGGGCACCGGCAACTGCGAGATCCACCTCGACCGCCGCATGTCCGAGAAGCGCGTCTACCCGTCGATCCTGCTCAACAAGTCGGGCACGCGGCGCGAGGAGCTGCTCTTGAAGCCCGAGATCCTGCAGAAGAGCTGGATCCTGAGAAAGCTCCTTTACTCGATGGACGAGATCGAGGCGATGGAGTTTATCCTCGAGAAGATGAAGGCGACCAAGAACAACCTCGACTTTTTCGACATGATGCGCCGGGGCGGCTAGTTCGGCGACCGGCCGTCCCGCTAGAATGGCGGGCTCTTCGGAAAGTGCGTCGATGGGAATTCCAGCGCGGCGTGGCTCCCGGTTCAACTGCAAAGGTACGGAAGTGAAAGAAGGCATCCACCCCGCATATCGCGAAGTCTGCTTCGTCGATCTCTCGAACGGCTTCAAGTTCGTGACCCGCTCGTGCGCCCAGACGCGCGAGACGATCAAGATGGACGACGGCCGCGAGCTGCCGCTCTACAAGCTCGAGACGACGAGCGAGTCGCATCCGTTCTACACCGGCACGCAGAAGAGCGTCGACTCGCTCGGCGGCCGGGTCGAGAAGTTCCGCAACAAGTTCGCCCACCTCAGCGCGAAGAAGTAGGCTGCGGCGCGCTCGCAACGAGGCAGCTTCGGCTGCTTTTTTGTTGTCCGCGCGCCCCACGAGGTGTTGCATCATTCGCGCTCACCGCCTCGACCCCGCGCTTGAACTCGCCCAACCCCGCCCTCGTCAGCCAGCGCGAGGCCGAGCCGCTGCCGCGGCCGGCCCTCTTCCTCCTCGCCGCCGCGTACGTGCTGCCCGGCCTGCTCGACCGCGATCCGTGGAAGAGCGCCGACATCACGTCGTTCGGCTACATCGTCAACATCGCGCAGGGCAAGACCGGCTGGCTCGCCCCGACGGTGGGCGGCCTGCCAGCGGATGGATCGATCCTGCCGTACTGGATCGGCGCTGCGTTCGTTCGCCTGCTCGCGCCCATGGTCGACCCGATCGTCGCGGCGCGGATTCCGTTCGCGCTGCTTCTTGCGCTGGCGCTGGCGCTGACCTGGTACGCGGCATACCACCTGGCGCGCTCGGAGTCGGCCCAGCCGCTCCCGTTCGCGTTCGGCGGCGAAGCGGCGCCGGTCGACTACGCGCGCGCGATCGCCGACGGCGCTCTGCTCGCGTTGATCGCCTCGCTCGGCTTGCTCCAGCTCGGCCACGAAGGGACACCCGAGCTCGCGCAGCTCGTCGGCATCGCGCTTTATCTCTACGGCGTCGCCGCGGGCGCTGCCAGGCCGAACCAGGGTGGCGCGTTCGCTGCGCTCGCGATCGTCGTCCTGGCAGCGAGCGGCGCGCCGAGCGTCGCGATGCTGCTCGCCGCCGCCGGCATGGCGACCGCGTTGCGCAGCCCTGCCCCGACACGCGTTCGATCGATCGTCTGGATACTCGTCGGCGCGCTCCTCGGCGCCGCGGCCGCGACCGGCCTCGGCGCGTGGGCGAACCGGCTCGGCACCTACGACTCCCGCGCCCAAGTGCTCGCTCTCGCGCGCCAGATCGGCTGGTTCGCATGGCCCGCATGGCTGCTCGCCCTGTGGACGCTCTGGCAATGGCGTCGCCGCCTCGTCAGCTGGCACATCGTCGTTCCGCTCGCCGTGACGGCGACGCTGCTCGGCGTCTGGCTGGCGATGGCCGGAAGCGACCGGGCGCTGATGCTCGCGCTGCCGGCGCTCGCGGTACTCGCAGCGTTCGCCCTGCCGACGCTGCAGCGCAGTGCGGCGGCGGCGATCGACTGGTTCTCGGTGTGCTTGTTCACCATCGCGGTCGCGACCGGATGGGTTTTCTATGTCGCGATCCAGACCGGCGTGCCGGCAAGCCTCGCCAGCAACGTCGCCAAGCTCTCCCCGGGATACCTGAATCGATTCTCGTGGCCCGAGCTCGTCCTCGCGCTCGCGGCAACGGTTGCATGGCTCTGGCTGGTTCGCTGGCGCACCGGACGCCATCGCCATCCGCTCTGGAAAAGCCTGGTGCTGCCGGCAGGCGGCGTGAGCGTCTGCTGGCTGCTCGTCATGACGCTGCTCCTGCCGCCGCTCGACAACGCGCGCAGCTACCGCGGGATGATGCAGCGGATCGCGCGCCAGGTACCGGCGGGCTCGTGCGTCGCCGCGCCGGGGATGTCGCGGGCCGAGGTCGTCGCGCTCGAGTATCTGGGAGGCTATCGCGTCGACGCCATCGGCGACGCCGCCGATGCACATTGCGACTTCCTGCTGTTGACGCGCGGCCAGAAGCCGCCGGCAGCGGCTTGGCAGTTCGTCAGTCGGGAGCAACGCATTCGCAGCGACGACGACGTCACCGACATCTACCGGCGCGCCCCGGGCTGAGCCGCGGGCTCAGCTGGTCCCCGCCACAGAAGCCTCGCCGTGCGTGGCTTCCGACGTTTGCGGCGACGCGGCGACGCGAACGCGCACGGCCGGAAAGACGAGCCGGAACGTCGACCCCCTGCCGGGCTCACTGTCCACGTCGAGCTCGCCTGCGTGACGCTGCATGACGTGCTTGACGATCGCCAGGCCGAGACCGGTGCCGCCGGATTCGCGCGAGCGGCTGCCGTCGACGCGGTAGAACCGCTCGGTCAGGCGCGGCAGGTGGACGCGTGCGATTCCCGGCCCGGTGTCGCTGACCGCGATCTCGCCGCTGCCGTCGGCGCCGATGCGCCAGCCGACCTCGATGTGGCCGCCGTCGGGCGTGTAGCGAACCGCATTGCTGAGCAGGTTGCCGACCGCGCTGCGCAACTCGCTTTCGTCGCCTGCGATTTCGGCGCCGCTGCCGCCCGCGGCGACGATCTCGTGCCGGCCGGTCGAGAGCGCGCGCGCCTCGGCCTCGGCGTGGAGCAGCAGCCCGTCCACGC
>DASXXO010000296.1:0-4824 GCA_036503045.1 Caldimonas sp.
CTGCCAAGGCCGCTGCGTCGGCCGTCGTCCGGCTGCAATCGGCGCTGCTCGCGGCTGGCTTCGGCCTTGCCGCGGCGCGTGCCGCCGCCGAGTTCGCCTTCAGCTCGCTGCGCTCGGCGCCCATGCCCGGCGGCACGGGAGTGCCGAGCTGCATCGTGTCGCTCGACGCCGGCGAGCCGCTGTCGACGCCGGCCGGGATCTGCGACGTCTGCGATGGCGTCGGCTGCAGGCGCGGCGGCGGCTTGGGCTTCGTTTGCGCCGCGGCGCCGGCATGCGCGAGCATGAGCAGCGCGGCGAAGAGCCAGGCGCGATCGGACACGAACGTACGGTTCACGATGAACTCCTGTCTGGGCCCGTCAGTGTGCCCTCGCGCTCGACCGCGCGCCATTGGACTTGGGACCGACCATCCGGTCCTCACGGCCCGGCCCCCGCCGGCCTCGGCCAGCCTAGCGTCCTGCCGCCTTCTTGGCGACCACGCGCTTGGCAGCCCGTTTCTTCGCGGGCGCCTTGACCGCCGGCGTCCGCGCTGCGTTCGCCGGTGCTGCCTTGGCGAGGTCGAGCACGTCGCCTCCGGCGGCCGGCGCGGCGGCGCGAGCCTTCTTCGCAGCCGGCCTGCGCTCGGGGCGCGGCTCGAACGCGAACACGACCTTGCCTTCCTTCGCGTCCCACGCGAGGCGCGCCTTGAACTTGCGCCGCGTCTTGTTGGAGACGAAGCCTTCGAGGAGCTCGGTCGCGCCGCTCGAAAGGAGCTTGGTCATCTGCTCGCGCGCCACCGGCTGCTGCAGGATCACCTTGCCGCTCTTGAAGTCGCACGTCGGCGCCGGGCCGACCGAGTGCTCGCACACGTAGTTGGCGCCGAACTCGTAAACGTTGCCTTGGGTTTTCGGGCACTTGCCGAGGCTCTCCTGCTCGCCGAAGTCAACCGGCTCGCCGGACTCGGCCTCGCGCCGCGCGTCCTCTCCGAAATCGAACTCGAGCTTCCAATTGCCGAGCTCCTCGTCGCGCACCAGCTTGATCTCGGCGGTGAACGGCCAGCCCGCCTTCGAGCGGAAGCCCTCGAGCGGCCCGATCCGCTTGTCGCGCAGGAAGGTCTCGACCTCGGCGAGCTCGAACGCACGGCCGCCCGGAATCTTGCTGATCGAAAAGCCGCAGCCCTCGCGCACGCCGGCAACGCCAGTGCACGCGTAGCGGCGGTAGTTCTCCTTGACGACGCCGCCGCAGTTCGGGCACGGCGTCTCGAGAGTTGCGTAGTCGCCCGGGATCGTGTCGCGGTCGTACTCCTTCGCCTTCTTGACGATGCGCTCGGCCATCTCGGCGATCTGCTTCATGAAAGTCCCGCGCTCGAGGTGGCCCTTCTCCATCTCGGCCAGCTGGTACTCCCAGTTGCCGGTCAGCTCGGGCTTGGTCAGGTCCTCGACGCCGAGCCCGCGCAGCAGCGTCATCAGCTGGAACGCCTTCGCGCCGGGAACGAGCTCGCGCCCCTCGCGGTGGATGTACTTCTCGTAGATCAGCCCTTCGATGATCGCCGCGCGCGTCGCCGGCGTGCCGAGGCCCTTTTCCTGCATCGCCTCGCGCAGCTCGTCGTCGTCGATCAGCTTGCCCGCGCCCTCCATCGCCGAGAGCAGCGTCGCCTCGGTGTAACGCGCCGGCGGCCGCGTGCGCAGCGCCTTGACGTCGACGCTTTCCGTTCGCGCCAACTCGTCGCGGCCCACCGCGACGAGATTGGCGTCGTCCTCCTGCGCTTCGCGGCCGTAGACCGCGAGCCAGCCCGGCTTGACCATGACCTTGCCGTTGGTCTGGAAGCAGTACTCCCGGCCTTCCTTGGCGACGCTCGAGATCCGCGTCGTCACCATGAACTCGGCGCTCGGGAAGAACACCGCGAGGAAGCGTTTGGCGACCATGTCGTAGAGCTTGGCCTCGATCTCCGAGAGGCTCTTCGGCGGCAGCAGCGTCGGGATGATCGCGAAGTGGTCCGAGACCTTTGCGTTGTCGAAGATCCGCTTCGACGGCTTGATGTAGCCCTCCTTCAGCGCCGTTCCCGCGTGCGCGGCGAGCGGCCGGAGCGGGCCGGGCAGGGTCTCCTTGGCGATCATCCCGACGGTCTGCCGGGCGACCGCAAGGTAGTCCTCGGGCAGCGCGCGGCTGGCGGTCCGCGGGTAGGTGAGGACCTTGTGCTTCTCGTAGAGCGCCTGCGCGATCGACAGCGTCGTGCGCGCCGAGAAGCCGAAGCGCGAGTTGGCCTCGCGTTGCAGCGTCGTCAGGTCGTAGAGCAGCGGCGAGGCCTGCGTGCTCGGTTTGGACTCCTCGCTGACCACGGCAGGCTCGCCCTGCACCGCCGCGGCGATCGCGTACGCGTCGGCCTCGGTCCAGAGGCGGTCGGCGCGCTGCTCTGCGTCGTCGGGATTCTTCTTCCACGCCGGGTCGAACCACTTGCCCTCGTACTCGCCGGCGTCGACCGCGAAGGTCGCACGCACCTCCCAATAGTCGCGCGCGACGTGTTTCCTGATCTGCTCCTCGCGCTCGACCATGATCGACAGCGTCGGCGTCTGCACCCGGCCGACGGTGGTGAGGAAGAACCCGCCGTCGCGCGAGTTGAACGCGGTCATCGCCCGGGTGCCGTTGATGCCGACCAGCCAGTCGGCCTCGGAGCGGCTGCGCGCCGCTTCCGCCAGGCCGCGCAGCTCGTGGTCCGAGCGCAGGTGCTCGAAGCCTTCGCGGATCGCCTGCGGTGTCATGCTCTGCAGCCACAGGCGCCGGACCGGCAGCTTGGTCTTCGCGTGCTGCTGGATCAGGCGAAAGATCAGCTCGCCCTCGCGGCCCGCGTCGCAGGCGTTGATCAGCTCGCTCACATCCTTGCGCTTGGCCTGCCTGACGATCGCGTTCAGGCGCGTCTTCGTCTTGTCGAGCGGCGCCAGCTCGAAGTGCGACGGGATCACCGGCAGGTGGGCGAAGCTCCACTTGCCACGCTTGACCTCGAACTCCTCGGGCGCCTTGATCTCGAGCAAGTGGCCGACCGCCGAGGTGACGATGTAGCTCGCCGACTCGAAATACTCGTCGTGCTTGTCGAACTTTCCGGCGACCGGCGTCAGCGCACGGACGATGTCCTGCGCCACCGAAGGCTTCTCGGCAATGATCAGAGATTTGCTCATTCGTCTCGTCGTTTTTCCCGGGCCGCGCTTGGCGTCCCTACAATCCGGGCTCCTCGCGCGCACGCACACGCGCGCGCACCCATGAATTCAATGTACCCAAAGAAATTGAGCCCACGCCAAGCCCTTGCCATGACCCCGCCCCCGACCCCCGGTACTGCCCGCGGCCGACGCATCCAAGTGCGCCGCTCGGGGATCCACGGCAAGGGCGTCTTCGCCGTCGCACCGATCGCCGCCGGCGAAACCATCCTCGAATACACCGGCAGGGTCATCACCTGGAAGAAGGCGCAGAAGCGCCACCCGCACAACCCCGACGAGCCGAACCATACGTTTTTCTTCCACATCGATGACAAGCACGTGATCGACGGCGGCGAAGGCGGCAACTCAGCAAAGTGGATCAACCACGCGTGCGACCCGAACTGCGAGGCCGACGAGACCGACGACGGGCGCGTCTTCATCAAGGCGCTGCGCGACATCGAGCCCGGCGAGGAGCTGAACTACGACTACGGCCTGATCGTCGACGGTAAGCACACGAAGAAGCTCAAGAAGGAGTACGCGTGCCGTTGCGGTACGCCCGAATGCCGGGGCACGATGCTCGCGTCGAAGCGTTGATCCGCGCGCGCGGCGTCGCCCTCGAGCGCGTCGCCGCGACGGGATCGACCAACGACGACCTGCTCGCGCGCGTGTGCGCCGCGGCAGCGTCGGGAGCGAAGGCGTTCGCGCCTTGCCTGCTCGTCGCCGCATGCCAGCGTGCCGGCCGCGGCCGCCACGGCCGCGCCTGGCACGGCAGCGCGGGACGCTCGCTCGCCTTCTCGCTCGCCTGGCCGAGCGCGCGCGCCGACCTTTCGGGGCTCTCGCTCGCGGTCGGCACAGCGATCGCGGACGTGCTCGATCCACCGGAGCGCGCGCAGCGCATCGGCCTCAAGTGGCCGAACGACCTCTGGCTCCTGGACCGAGCGGTCGGCGATCCGCACCTGACGGGCCGCAAGCTCGCGGGGATCCTGATCGAGACCGCGCCCCTCGGCAACGGCCGGGTCGCCGTGGTCGGCGTCGGCATCAACGTCGGTGCGCAAGCAGTGCCAGACGCCGCCTCGGGCGTCGCGAGCCTCGACGAGATCGAGCCCGAGGCGACTGCCGAGACGACGCTCACGCGCGTCGCGCCCGCGCTCATCGACGCGCTGCAGGCGTTCGACGCCCACGGCTTCGCCGCCTTCGCGAGCCGCTTCGCTGCCCGCGACCTGCTGCGCGGACGCGCAGTCGCCGCCGCGGACGGCGCGATCGCAGGCGTCGCGGCCGGAGTCTCGCCCGAGGGCGCATTGCTCGTCGACACCGGCAACGGCGTCGTCGCCGTCACGAGCGGCGAATGGCGGCTCCGCCTCGCCGAGCGCGCGGGAGCGCCGTGCTGAGGACGCTGGTCGCGGCGCTCGTCGTCGCCAACCTGCTCTTCTTCGCGTTCACGCTCGGCCTGCTCGACGGCGTCACCGGCCTGCGCGCGATCGGCGATCGCGAGCCCGAGCGGCTCGCCAACCAGGTGCGGCCTGAGACCATCCGCCTGCTGCCGATGAGCGCCGCCGCAAGCGCGCCGATTGAGGTGCCGACCTGCTGGGAGACGCCGGTGTTCGGCGCGGCGGAGTCGGTCGCGGTCGAGGCGATCCTCTCGAGCACGCTGCCGCCCGGG
>DASXXO010000297.1:0-3492 GCA_036503045.1 Caldimonas sp.
GGTGTCGCGCTCGTCGCGAGCGCCGGGATGATCAGGCTCGAAAACACCAGGTAGACGCCGACCAGCTGGACCGACGCGGTGACTGCGAGCGCGAACGCGCCGTAGAAGCCGAAGCGCCCGAGCCGCTCAATCCAGCCGAGCGCGATCGCCGCCAGCAGCACGAGGGTGAGACCGGCGAGCCAGAGGAGCTGCGTCGTGTTCACCCACAGGATCTGGCCGACCAGCAGGTCCTTGAGATGCTCGCCGCCGTGCGGGTTGCCGGAGAGCAGCAGCAGCCCGGCGCACGCGGCGAGGATGAACATGACGCCGATCAGCGCTTCCTGCTGCTGCGGCGCGCGCCGCTCGGTCCAGGTCAGGATCCACGCGCCGAGCAGGGCGGCCGACACCGCCGCGGCCTGCACGGCGATGCCGTGCTCGGGCAGGCCGACCGCGTCGGCGGCGATGACGCCGAGCCCGGCGATCTGCGCGATCGCCAGATCGATGAAGACGATTCCGCGGTCCAGCACCTGCATGCCGAGTGGAACATGCGTCGCGAGAACGAGCACTCCGGCGACGAGCGCCGGGCCGAGGATTCCCCACTCGAGCGCGCTCCAGTTCACGGCTTCGCGGCGCCGGCCAGGAGACGCGCGACGGTGTCGTCGAAGAGGCCGAACAGATCCTTCGCGGCGTCGGTGCCGCCGACCGTGAACGGAACCTTGACGATGGCGATGCCGGCATTGCTGGCGAGCCATTCCGAGGGCTTCGGATCCTGGTACGCGGAGTAGAGCACCATCTTCGCCGGCGTGCTCTTCAACGCCGCGAGCACGCTCTGCAGGTGCGAAGGGCTCGGCTCGACGCCCGGCTTGGGCTCGAGCACCGCGACCTCCTTCAGGCCGAGCCAATCGTAGAGGTAGACGAACGCCTTGTGCTGCGAGACGACTGCGGTGCCCCTGAGAGGCGCCGCCTGCGCGCTCCAGCGCACGATCGCTTGCTGCCACTTCTGCGCGAATTCGGCCTCGTTCTTCCCGTACTGCGCCGCGTTGGCGGGGTCGATCTGCGCGAGCCGCGCCGCGAGCGCCGTCGCGACGAGCGCGATGTTGCGCGGGTCGGTCTGGATGTGCGGGTTGCCCGCCGCATGCACGTCGCCCTGCGAGCGGTCGAGTTCCGTCGGCACCTCGAGCTTGCGGACGAAGTCGGAGGCGGCGAAATTCCCGAGCTGCCCGGGCTGCACCTTGGCATTGCCTGACTGCTGCAGCAGCACCGGCAGCCAGCCGATCTCGAGCTCGGCGCCGGTGCAGGCAACGAGGTCGGCGTTGCGCGCGCGCGAGATCAGGCTCGGCTTGGCCTGGATCTGGTGCGGGTCCTGGAGCGCATTGGTCGCGACCGAGACATCGACCAGCTTGCCGCCAAGTTCCTGCGCCAGCGCGCCCCACTCGGGCTCGCACGCGAAGACGCGCAACGCAGCGTGCGCGGGCGCGACCGTGAACGCGAGCAGCGACGCCAGAAGCGCCGACCAGCGATGAACGAAGCGATGCATGGTTTTCCTCCGACGAAGCGAAGATCAGTAGGTATGCGCGCCGTGCGCGCCGAGGCTCATCTGGTACTGCAGGAACCACTGCGTGTCGGTGAAGCCTTCGCGGGCGCGGTCGCGCGCGACCTGCAGGCGCACGCGCGAGAACTCGCTCGGGCTGAAGTCGAGCATCAGCGATCCCTTGCGCGGGCGCTCCTGGCGCACCGGAATCAGCCCGGTGTTGACGCCGTAGTCGGGCGTGCCGGAGTCGAGCTGCTCGGCGCGCGCGCCGACGCGCCAGCGCGGCACGAACTGGTAGATGCCCTGTAGATACCAGCCCGACTGGCGTGCGCGATAGGTCGACGCGAGGTCGGCGCCGCCGACGTCGTAGACCAGGTCGCCGCTGCGCGTGCTCTGCAGGTACTCGCCTTGCAGCTTGAAGTTCGTGCGCGTCGCGTTGCCGTTCGGCGCCCACTTCCAGACCGCGTCGGCGATCCACACGCGGGTGCTGCCGCTGAACGACTGCGCGACCTGGTTGCCGGCCGGATCGAACTCGACCAGCGCCTGGTCGCTCGCTTTCGCGTCGAGCATCGACACGCCGGCGCGCCAGTTGTGGCTGTCGCCGATGTCGCCGCCGGTGTGCGCCGTGAGGGCGTACATGCCGGCGCCGTTCCTGTTCGTGTCGCTGCCGGGAAAGCTACGCCCGCGGCCGAGCTCGACGCCGAGCTCGACGTACTGGTCGAGCGCCGGCAGCCAGTGCAGCTGTACGCCGTCGTCGCCGTACTGCGTGCCGAGCATCGCTTGGTAGGCGAGCGGGCTGTCGACGAAGTCCCAGGTGTGCGAGTGCTGCGGGTTGAGATAGCCGATGCCGGAAAAGAAGCGCCCCGCCTTCAGCGACAGGCCGTAGCCGAGCGAGGTCGTCTGTACGTATGCCTCTTCGACCGAGACGCTGTTGTCGGCGCCGATCGCGATGTTGGCAGCGCCGCGCAGCCACGGGTCGATGCTCGCGGCAAAGCCGAGCTCGGATTCGGCGAGGGTGAAGCCGCGCGTTCTCGGCCCGATCTCAGCGTCCGGCGGCAGCGGAAAGCCGCCGATCCCGTACAGCGCGGGATCGCGCGACGTGTGCGTGTAAAGGCCCGAGAGAATGAGCGAGATCGACGGGTTGAACGCGGTCGCGCCGCCGCTCGCGGCAGCTGTGGCTGGCGGTGCAACGGCGGCAGTGGCCGGCTGCGGGACGGCCGCCCCCGGTGCCGCTGGCCCGGCGGCGGTCGCGCTCACGGCGCTCGCGGCCGGCGCCGCCGCCATCGCAGCCTCGGCGCTTTGCAAGCGGCGCTCGAGCGCCTGCAGACGCGCCTCGTAGGTGGCGCGCATCGTTTCCATTTCCTTGCGGATCGCCGCGATGTCGTCGGCGCTGTCGGCCATTGCCATGGTCGGCAAGGCCAAAGCGACCGCGACGGCCGCGGGCAAGAGTTTCAGCATGGGCTGCTCCGACAGTGACGTGGTGCCGTGGCGCGCCGCTTCAGCGAGCGGCGACGGCGCGGCGACGGGTCAGCGCGAAGCGAGCGGCGGGGCGCGGCTCTGGTACGGGCGATCGGGACGGCTCGACGGCGAGCTGCAGGTCGTCGCGTCGCGCGGCACTTCGGCGTGCACGAGCGGGAGCGCCGGCGGCGCGTCGGGCAACGGCGCAGCGCCGCCGATCGTGGCACCGATCAGGCACAGGTCGCATTGCGCATGGCCCAGGCCGTCGTCGCGCGTGCGCCCGGCGTCCTGGCCGATGTGCGAGATCGCATGCGCGCTCGCCACGCCCTGAGCGAACGCGAACAGCATGCCGAAAACGAGCAGCCACGCGAGGCGGCTGCGCGACGTCGGGCGAGGACTGCTGGCGCTCATGGGCAGGCGATGTTAGCTCGCCTGCCGAGCCACGGTTGTAGCGACGTGCAGCAATCGCTAGCGTAAAGCGTCGGGAGCCTATGTCCGAGCTGAGCGCATCGAAGGTCGCCGTC
>DASXXO010000298.1:0-2669 GCA_036503045.1 Caldimonas sp.
CGACGCATCGGCCGCTGCCGCGACATCGGCGGTGGCAGCGCGGGCGGCCCGCAGCACGCGCGGCTCACGGCACTCCTCGGGCGTCAGCATCAGGCCGCGGCGGCGCAGCGCGCGACCGAGCGCCGAGCGGCTCGTCAGCACGGACAGCGGGATCGCCAAGAGCAGCCCGGCGATGATCGGCGAGAGCCACCACGGGAAGGTCGCGCTGGTGGCGACGATCGCCGCGATCCAGCCGAGCGCCAGCAGGGTGTGCACGCCGTGGCGCGCCGCCGCCTCGCGCCAGCGCGTCGCCGCGTCGTCGCGCGGGGGCGACTTCCAGTCGAGCTTCCAGCCGGTGAGCGTGGCCAGCACGAACTGCGAGTGGAAAAGCATGCGCACCGGCGCCAGCAGCAGCGAATGCAGGAACTCGCCGAAAGCGCTGGCGACGAGACGCGTCGTGCCGCCGAAGCGGCCGGCCTCGCCGCGCAGCACGATCGCGGCGATCGACATCGCCTTGGGCGCGAGCAGCAGCATGCCGGTCAGGCCGAACAGCGTCAGCATGAGCGGAACGTTGGGCGTCGGCCAGACCGGGAACAGCTGGTACGCCTCGGGGAAGTAGGCCGGATCGCTGCCCGCATGCTGCGCGAACAGCACCGTCGAGAGCAGCAGGAAGGCGAGCCAGAGCGGCGACGACGCGTAGGCGAGCACGCCCGTGAGGAAGGTGACCCGGTGCACGGCGTGCAGGCGCGGCTCGAACATCAGGCGCGAGTTCTGCAGGTTGCCCTGGCACCAGCGGCGGTCGCGCTGCAGCTCGGCGAGCAGGTTCGGCGGCACCTGCTCGTAGCTGCCGTCGAGCTCGTCGGCGACCCACACCTTCCACCCGGCGCGGCGCATCAGCGCGGCTTCGACGAAGTCGTGCGACAGCACCTCGCCCGCGAGCGGGCCGTCGCCCGGCAGCGGCGGCAGCGCGCAGTGGGCGAGGAAGGGCTCCATGCGCAGGATCGCGTTGTGGCCCCAGTAGTGCGATTCGCCGAGCTGCCAGAAACGCATTCCGGCGGTGAAGAGCGGCCCGTAGGCGCGTGCCGCGAACTGCTGGATGCGGCCGTGCAAGGTCTCGTGGCCGACCGCGCGCGGCGCGGTCTGGAGGATCCCCGCCTCGGGATGCGCTTCCATCATGCGAACGAGCGTCGTCATGCACTCGCCGGTCATCACGCTGTCGGCATCGAGGACGATGAAGTAGCGGTAGGCACCGCCCCAGCGCCGGCAGAAGTCGGCGACGTTGCCGGCCTTGCGCTTGGTCCGGCGCTGGCGCCAGCGGTAGTGGACGGCCAGCGCCGTCTCGTCGCCCTCGGCCGCTTCGACCATGCGCGCCGCGAGCTCGCTCCATGCGGCGTGCTCGGCAGCACGGATCTCGGGATCGGACGTGTCGCTCAGGATGTAGACGTCGAAGTGCTCCGACTCGCCGGTCGCGACGAGCGATTCGATCGTCGCGGTCAGGCCGCCGAACACCGTCGGAACGTGCTCGTTGCAGATCGGCATGACGATCGCGGTGCGCACCGTCGGGTCGAGCGGCCGCACCGGCTGCTGGGCGAGGCGGGCCATGAGCGGGCTCCGGCCGCGGCCGAAGAGCAGCACGCCCGCACCCATCACGGCGGTCCAGAAACCCGCCGAGATCCACGCGAACAGGACTCCGAACAGCACCAGCAGCCCGCGCTCGGCGAGGCCGGCGCCGTGTTGCGGCAGCACTTCGGCCATCGCCTGGGTACCGAGCAGGCCGCAGAAGACGACGAGAACGAGGAAGGCGAGCCGGCGCGGCATCAACGGGCGAGCGTCGTCGGGCCGGCATGCCGGCCGGCCGGGCGCTCGGCCGAGCAGGCGGCGCAACGGGCGACCGAGCGGCGGCCCCGCCCAAGGCCTGGAGGGCATCGAGCGGCGCGCGAGCGGCGGGTGCGCGAGTGGTGCCGTCAGGGCTTCTCGGCTTCGGGCGGGACGATGTAGCTCCATGTTTCGCTCAGGATCGATTGGTCTTGCTTGAGATAGGCGCGCAACTCGACCGGTTTTGCGGCGTCGTTGCGTTTGAAGCGGACGGTCATGCGCCAGGCGCCGGTCACGGGATTTTTGAAGAGGTTGCGTTCGTGGACCTCGGCGTTCGAGTCGGCCCAGATGACGGGTTCGACCTCGGCCGAAGGCGCGAGCGCGTGCAGCGCGGGGCCGTCGAAGTCGACGACGAACTGGAGATCGCCGTCGGGCTTTCTGACGAAGCCGCGACCGCGCCGCGTTTGCACGGTCCAGCCCTTGCCGGCAGGGATTGTGCCCGCACTCTGCCAATGCAGCCGGTACGAGAAGTCATAGCCCTTCCCCGGCGCGGGCATGGCCTCCGGGACCCAGTAGGCGACGATGTTGTCGTTCGTCTCGTCGGGGCTCGGGATCTGGACGAGCTCGACCCGGCCCTTGCCCCAGCTGCCGATCGGCTCGACCCAAGCGCTCGGGCGTCGCTCGTAGTAGGCCTCCGGATCCTCATAGCTCGCGGGGGAGCGATCGCGCTGGATCAGGCCGAACCCGTGCGGGTCGGTCGTCGCGTACGAGGTGACGAGCAGGCGACGCGGGTTGACGAGCGGGCGCCAGATCCACTCGCCGGAGCCGGCCCACATCTGCAGCCCGTCCGAGTCGTGAATCTCGGGGCGCCAGTC
>DASXXO010000299.1:0-5658 GCA_036503045.1 Caldimonas sp.
CGATCGCCAGCGGCGACTTCGAGGCGATCGTTCCTGCCAGCGCGAGCGCACGCTCCACCGTGGCGGCGGCATCGGCAAGCACGGCATTGACGAGGCCGACCGCGAGCGCCCTTTCGGCGCCGAGCCGCTCGCCGGTATAGGCCATCTCGCGTGCGACCCCCTGCGGGACGATCTTCGGCAGCCGCTGCAGGACGCCGAGGTCGGCGGCCATGCCGATCGAGATCTCCTGCACGGTGAAGAACGCGTCGGCGCTACAGACGCGGATGTCGCACGCAGCGGCGAGGTCGAGCGCGCCGCCGATGCAGCCGCCCTGGATCGCGCAGACGATCGGAAAGCGCGCCTCGTCGAGCGCGCTGAAGCAGTCGATCAGCTTCCTCAGCGACTCCTGGAAGCTGAGCCGCTCGCGCGGCGTCGTCGCCGCCAGCGCGAGGTCGTTGCCGGCGAACACGTCGAGCGCCATGCCGGCCGAGAAGTGCTTGCCGGTCGACGAGATCACCAGTGCCCGCGTCGCACCGGCGTCGCTCAGGCCCCGCACCGCGTCGCGCACCGCGGGGAAGAATGCCGGCGCCATCGTGTTCATCCGCTCCGGCCGGTTGAGCTGCAGGTGGGCGACGCCGTTCTCGTGCGAGAGTGCGAAGAATTCGGAGTGGTCGTTCATGACGCGAGGAGGATGCGATGGACCGGACGATTCGTACCCGCGACGGCCTCGAGCTGCAGCGGCGCGACTGGCCGTCCGGCGACGCCAGAGGAACGATTGTCGTCGTCCACGGTCTCGGCGAGCACATCGGCCGCTACGCGCACGTCGCGGCACGCCTGAACGCGAGCGGCTGGAGCGTCGTCGGCTACGACCAGCGCGGCCACGGCGCGAGCCCGGGCGAGCGCGGGCGGGTCGGCGCCGACGCAGACCTGCTCGCCGACCTCGCCGCAGTGCTCGACGCGGTGCGCAGCGAGACGCGCGGACCGCTCGTGCTGCTCGGCCACAGCCTCGGCGGCCTCGTCGTCGCCCGCTTCGTCGCCGGCGGCCTCGAGGCGCCGAGGCCGGCCTGGCAGCGCGAGGTCGATGCCGTCGTCATGTCGTCGCCGGCACTCGACATCGGCATGACCGCGGCCAAGCGCGCCCTGCTCGCGACCCTCGAGATGCTGACGCCGAACCTCGGCATCGGCAACGGGCTCGACGTGAACGGCATCTCGCGCGACCCCGCCGTGGTTGCTGCGTATCGCGCCGATCCTCTGGTCCACGACCGAATCGCGCCGCGCCTGGTCCGCTTTCTCGCCGACGCCGGACCCGCGGTGCTTGCGCTGGCGCCGCGCTGGCGCGTACCGACGCTTCTCCTCTACGCCGGCAGTGACCGCTGCGTCGTGCCGGCAGGCAGCGCCGCGTTCGCCGCCGCGGCGCCGAAGGACCTGGTCGCGACGCACGCCTTTGCACCGTTGTTCCACGAGATCTTCAACGAGCCCGAGCGGGACGCGGTCTTCACGGTCCTGATCGCATGGCTGGCTACACTGGAAACCTCGTCGCCGAGGAGATCCCCGTGAACGCACGCGACCCGCTGCAACCGATCCAGAAAGACGACGCCGAGGCGCTCGGCCGCTTCGCCGCACGCGTCTGGGACGACGAAATCGTCCCGCAGATCACCAAGTACATCGAGGTGCCCGCGAAGAGCCCGATGTTCGACCCCGAGTGGCAGGAGCACGGCTTCATCGACCGCGTCGTGCGCGACGCCGCAGCGTGGGTCGAGCGCCAGCAGGTGCAGGGATTGAAGCTCGAGGTGATCCGGCTCGAGGGCCGCACGCCGGTGATCTTCTTCGACGTCCCGGCAACGCGCCCCGGCGGCAACGACGCCGGCGCGGAGACGATCTGCCTCTACGGTCACCTCGACAAGCAGCCCGAGTTCAACGGCTGGAAGAACGGCTTCGGCCCGTGGACGCCGCGCTTCGAGAAGGGCCTGCTCTACGGCCGCGGCGGCGCCGACGACGGCTATGCGATCTATGCCGCAGTCACCGCAATCAAGTCGCTCGACCTGCAGGGCATCGCGCGGCCACGCTGCGTCGGCCTGATCGAGACCTGCGAGGAGAGCGGCTCGCCCGACCTGCCGTTCTACGTCGACGCGCTGCGCGACCGGCTCGGCGCGATCGGCCTGGTCGTCTGCCTCGACAGCGGCGCAGGCAACTACGACCAGCTCTGGCTGACGACGAGCCTGCGCGGCAACATCACGGGCACGCTAAAGGTCGAGATCCTCACCGAAGGCGTCCACTCGGGCGACGCGAGCGGGCTCGTGCCGTCGAGCTTTCGCATCCTGCGTCAGGTGCTCGACCGCCTCGAGGATTCGAAGACGGGGCGCCTGCTGCCGGAGACCTTCCACTGCGCGATCCCCGCTGATCGCGTCGAGCAGGCGAAGGCGACCGCCGAGATCATCGGCGACGAGGTGTTGAAGCGCTTCCCGTGGGCGTGCGGCGCCGACGGCGGGCCGACGCTGCCGACGACGACCGATCCGGTCGAAGCGCTCCTCAACCGCACCTGGCGACCGACGCTCTCGGTCACCGGTGTCGACGGCATCCCCGCGCCCAAGGACGCGGGCAACGTGCTGCGTCCCTACACCGCGTTCAAGCTGAGCCTGCGTACGCCGCCGCTCGTCGACGGCAATGCCGCGGCGCAGGCGCTGAAGACGCTGCTCGAGGACAACGCGCCGTACAACGCCAAGGTCACCTTCTGCACCGACGGCAGGCTTGGGCACGAGGCCGAAGCGTCGGGCGCTTCCGGCTGGAATGCGCCGAGCCTCGCGCCCTGGCTCGAGGACGCGCTGCATGGCGCGTCCGAGGCCCAGTTCGGCGCGCCGTGCGGCTTCATCGGCCAGGGCGGGACGATCCCGCTGATGGCGATGCTGCAGCAGAGCTTCCCGAAGGCGCAGATGATGGTCTGCGGCGTGCTCGGGCCGAAGAGCAACGCGCACGGACCCAACGAGTTCCTGCACGTGCCGTACGGCAAGAAGCTGACCGCGGCGGTCGCGCAGGTGATGGCGGCGGCCTGCGCCTGAGATCACGCGCGCGCCGTTCGCCGGCGCCGCTGGCGCGCATCAGTCGCGCGGCAAGGAACCTTGCTCGATCATCGCCGCGGCGACGGCTTCGGCGATCTCGATGCCGTCGACCGCCGCCGACATGATCCCCCCTGCGTAGCCCGCGCCTTCGCCGGCCGGATAGAGGCCGCGCACGTTGAGGCTCTGGCGATCGCGGCCGCGCGTTGCGCGCAGCGGCGACGACGTGCGCGTCTCGACGCCGGTGAGCACCGCGTCGGGCAGCGCGAAGCCGGCGATCTGGCGCTCGAACGCAGGCAGCGCTTCGCGGATCGCCTCGATCGCGTAGTCGGGCAGCGCAGGGCGGTCGCGCGCGCCGAGGTCGACCGGGCGAACGCCCGGCTGGTAGGACGGGAGCACGGCGCCGAACGCAGTCGAGGCCTGGCCGCGCAGGAAGTCGCCGACGCGCTGCCCTGGCGCGACGTAGCGGCCGCCGCCGAGCTCGAAGGCGCGCGACTCCCAGAAGCGCTGCAACGCGATGCCGGCGAGCGCGCCGGCGTCGGCGCGCGCGCGATCGACGGGCACGCCGTAGTCGGACGGCACGATGCCGACGACGATGCCGGCGTTCGCATTGCGCTCGTTGCGCGAGTACTGGCTCATGCCGTTGGTGACGACGCGCTCGGGCTCGGACGTCGCCGCGACGACCGTTCCCCCGGGGCACATGCAGAAGCTGTAGACCGCGCGCCCGTTCTTCGCGTGGTGGACGAGCCGGTAGTCGGCAGCGCCGAGGAGCGGATGGCCCGCGGCGGCGCCGTAGCGCGCCCGATCGATGAGCGATTGCGGATGCTCGATGCGAAAGCCGATCGAGAACGGCTTCGCCTCGAGGTGGACGCCGCGCGCATGCAGCATCGCGAAGGTGTCGCGCGCGCTGTGGCCGGGCGCGACGACGACGTGCGCGGCATCGATCTCCTCGCGTCCGGGGGAAGACGCGCCGGCGGCGGCGCCGCCGTTCGAAGCGGCGTGCGGCGTGTGCTCGACGACGACGCCGCGCACCACGCCGGCCTCGATCCTGAGGTCGACGACGCGCGCGCCGAAGCGGATCTCGCCGCCGAGGCGTTCGATCTCGTGGCGCATGCGCTCGACCACGCTGACGAGGCGAAAGGTGCCGATGTGCGGCTTGGCGACCCAGGCGATCTCGGCCGGCGCGCCGGCGCGGACGAGCTCGTCGATCACCTTGCGCGTCAGGTGGCGCGGATCGCTGATCTGGCTCCACAGCTTGCCGTCGGAGAACGTTCCGGCGCCGCCTTCGCCAAACTGCACGTTCGACTCCGGATCGAGGACGCCGCGCCGCCACAGGCCCCAGGTGTCGCGCGTCCGCTCGCGCACCGCGCGGCCGCGCTCGAGGACCAGCGGACAAAACCCCATCTGCGCAAGGACGAGTGCGGCGAAGATGCCGCAGGGGCCGAAGCCGACCACGATCGGGCGCGGCGTTCCGTCCGCCCTAAAGTCCGCCGATGCCTGCGCGACGAGGCGATAGCGCATGTCGGGGGTCGGCCGCACGTGCGGGTCGCCCTGGTGGCGGGCGAGGACGGCGTCGTCGTCGTCGACCTCGCAGTCGACCGTGTAGACCGCGACGATCGCCGCCTTCTTGCGTGCGTCGTGGCCGCGCCGATAGACGGTGAAGCCGCGCAGCGCCGCGCCGTCGAGGCCGAGACGGGCGAGGATCGCCGCGCGCAGCTCGGCCGGGCTGTGCTCGAGCGGCAAGCGGAGTTCGGTCAGGCGGATCATCGTCGGCAGCCGTGCGCGCGGCCATTGTCGCGACCGCGCGCGGTCGCGTTGCGGTCAGTGGAACGCTTCGATCGGCGTCGCGCCCATCAGCGGCTCGAGCAGCCGACCGAGCGGGCGGAGCGCGGCATAGCGCGTCGCGACCTTGTGCGCGTAGGCGAAGAAGCGCGCCAGGTCGGCGCTGTACGCGGGCTTGGCGTCGCGATGCTTCAGGCGCGAGAAGATGCCGAGCACCTTGAGGTGGCGCTGCAAGCCGATCCATTCGACGTCGCGCCAGAAGTCGGCGAAGTCCGCGGCCACCGGCAGCTTCGCCCGGCGCGCTGCCTCCCAGTAGCGGACTGCCCAGTCGAGCTCGCGCTCTTCGTCCCACGAGACGAACGCATCGCGCAGCAGCGATGCGACGTCGTAGGCGATCGGCCCGGCGACGGCGTCCTGGAAGTCGAGGATGCCGGGGTTGGGATCGGCAACCATCAGGTTGCGCGGCATCCAGTCGCGGTGGACGGCAACGGTCGGCTGGGCGAGCGCGGCGGCGACGAGCAGATCCGCCGCGCTCTTCCAAACCGTCGCCTCGGCGGCGCTCCAGACGGCGCCGCATTCGCGCGCGACGCACCAGGCCGGGAACAGCTCGAGCTCGCGCCGGAGCAGCGCCTCGTCGAATGGAGGCAGGGCATCGGCCGGGATCTTGCGCTGCCAAATGACGAGGGCGGCGATCGCGTCGCGCATCAGCCGGTCGGCGCGCGCTGCGTCGCCATCGGCCTGCGCCGCCAGCAAGGCCTGCAGGTAGAGCTCGCTGCCGAGGTCGTCGAGGAGGAGGAAGCCGTGCCCGACGTCCTGCTCCAGCACCCGCGGCGCGTGCAATCCG
>DASXXO010000300.1:0-2081 GCA_036503045.1 Caldimonas sp.
CGCATCCTCGAGCACATCTCCCAGGAGATCGAGCACTTGAAGGCGGGCCGGCCGGCCGCGATTTGGATGAAGATGAATTCGCTGGTCGATCCCGAAATCATCGATGCGCTCTACGAGGCCTCGCGCGCCGGCGTGAAGATCGACCTCATCGTGCGCGGCATCTGCTGCCTGCGGCCGGGCGTCGCCGGCCTGTCGGAGAACATCCGCGTCAAATCGATCGTCGGCCGCTTCCTCGAGCACGGCCGCATCTACTGTTTCGGCCTGGGCCACGGGTTGCCGCACGCCAAGGCGGTGGTCTACATCTCCTCCGCCGACATGATGCCGCGCAACCTCGACCGCCGCGTCGAGGCGCTGTGCCCGATTCTCAATCCGACCGTGCACGAGCAGGTGCTCGATCAGATCATGATCGCCAACTTCAAGGACAACGAACAGAGCTGGACGCTCTTGCCCGACGGCGCGTCCACGCGTATCAAAGCCGCCGACGGCGAAGAGCCTTTCAACGCGCACAAATACTTCATGACCAATCCAAGCCTGTCGGGCCGCGGCAAGTCGCTCAACGAGTCTCCGCCTCGCAGCTTGTCGCGACGGGCGGATCGTGGTTAGGCGCCGACGAAGCAGGAGATCGGCACAGGGTCGTATCGATCACGGACCGCCGATTGCGGTGTTCGACATCGGCTCGAACTCGGTGCGCCTCGTCGCCTACGAGGGGCTGACCCGCGCGCCGACGCCGGTGTTCAACGAAAAAGTGCTGGCCGGCCTCGGCCGCGAGGTGCAGACGACCGGCCTGCTCGCGCCCGACGCGGTCGAGAAGGCGCTCGGCGCGCTGATGCGCTTTCGCGCGCTGTGCGACACCATGGGGGTGGGGCGCATGTGGGCGATCGCGACCGCCGCGTGCCGCGACGCCAAGAACGGCCGCGCCTTCATCGCCGAGGCACAGAGGATCTGCGGCACCCGCATCGACGTGCTGTCCGGCCGGCGCGAGGCCGAGCTGTCCGCGCTCGGCGTCGTCTCCGGCATCCACCAGCCCGACGGCATCGTCGGCGATCTCGGCGGCGGTTCGCTCGAGCTCGCCGACGTGCACGGCCGCCGCGTCAAGCCCGGCGTGACGCTGCCGCTCGGCGGGCTTGCGCTGCAGGACATCTCGGCACGCTCGCTCAAGAACGCGGCGCGCTTCGTCGAGCGCTCGCTCGCCGACGTGCGCATCCTCAAGGAGGGCAGGGGGCGCAACTTCTATGCGGTCGGCGGCACCTGGCGCGCGCTGTCGCGCCTGCACATGTGGCAGACCGGCTATCCGCTGCACGTGATGCACGGCTACGTCATCCCGGCCAAGGAAGCCTCGGAGTTCTCCCGCCTGGTCCAGCGCGTCGACCCCAACACCATGTCGCAGATCGAGATCGTCGCCGAGGCGCGCCGCCCGCTGCTCGCCTATGCGGCGGTGGTGCTCGAGCACATCGTGCGCATCGGCCGGCCCAAGCAGGTGGTGATGTCGGCGCTCGGCGTGCGCGAGGGGCTGCTCTACTCGCTGCTGGGCGAGAAGGAGAAGAAGCGCGACGCGCTGATCGCGGCCGCGCATGAGCTCAACGTCCTGCGCTCGCGCTCGCCCCGGCACGGCGACGAGCTCGCCGACTGGGCCGAGCGATTCATGGCCTCGACCGGCATCGACGAGACCGCGGACGAGAAGCGCCTGCGCCACGCCGCCTGCCTGCTCGGCGACATCGGCTGGCGCGCCCATCCGGACTATCGCGGCGAGCAGTCGCTCAACGTGATCGCGCACGCGGCCTTCGTCGGCGTCGATCACCCCGGCCGCGCGTTCCTGGCGCTGGCGGTCTATTTCCGCCACGTCGGCCTCAACGACGACGAGCTGTCCCCGCACGTGCGCGAGCTCGCCACCACGCGCATGATCGACCGCGCCCGCATCCTCGGCGCCGTGATGCGCGTCGCCTACCTGGTCTCGGGCGCGATGCCGGGCGTGCTGCCGCACACCCCGCTCCGGGTCGAGCGCGGCAAGCTCCGGCTCAAGCTCAAGGGCCGCTATGCGGCGCTCGCCGGCGAGCGCCTCTATGCGCGCCTGCGCCAGCTCG
>DASXXO010000301.1:0-2132 GCA_036503045.1 Caldimonas sp.
ATGGTCGAGCTCTCCTTGAAAGGGAAGGCGAAACGTGGGAAGCGGATTGTCGCGGCCGGCTCAGAACAGGGCGGCGTCGAGGTCCATCATCGGCGCGGCGCCGGCCCGGGCGCTGCGGATGAGCGCCGCCGTCTCGGGCAGCAGCTTGGCGAAGTAGAAACGCGCGGTCGCGAGCTTGGCGACATAGAACGGATCGCCCGACGACTGCTTGGCGAGCGCGACCTTGGCCATCCGCGCCCAGAGGTACGCGTAGACCAGGTGCCCGCACACGCGCAAGTAGTCGACCGCCGCCGCGCCGACCTCGTCCGCGTTCTTGAACGCCTTCATGCCGATCTCGGTGGTCAGCTTGGTGAGCTTGTCGCCGAGGTCGGCGAGCGGGTTGACGAACTCCTGCATCGCCTCGTTCGTCCCTTCCTCCTCGACGAACGCCTCGATCAGCTTGCCGAACTTCTTCAGCTTGGCGCCGTTGTCGGAGAGCACCTTGCGGCCGAGCAGGTCGAGCGACTGGATCGTGTTCGTCCCCTCGTAGATCATGTTGATGCGCGCGTCGCGCACGAACTGCTCCATCCCCGATTCTCGGATGTAGCCGTGGCCGCCGAAGACCTGCAGGCAGTGCGAGGTCGCGATCCAGGCGTTGTCGGTGAAGAACGCCTTGACGATCGGCGTCAGCAGCGCGACCAGGTCGGCGCATTCCTTGCGCTCGTCGGCGTCGTCGCTCGCCAGCTCGCGATCGAGCAGCAGCGTCGTGAACATCGCCAGCGCGCGACCGCCCTCTGCGAACGCGCGCGCCGTCAGCAGCATCTTCCTCACGTCGGGGTGGACGATGATCGGATCGGCGGGCTTCTCGGGCGCCTTCGGCCCCGAGAGCGAGCGCATCTGCAGCCGCTCCTTCGCGTACGCGGCGGCGTTCTGGTAGGCGACCTCGGTGAGGCCGAGCGACTGCATGCCGACGCCGAGACGCGCCGCGTTCATCATCACGAACATCGCCGGCAGCCCCTTGTTCGGCTCGCCGACCAGCGTGCCCTCGGCGTTGTCGAGGACGATCTGCGCGGTCGCGTTGCCGTGGATCCCCATCTTGTGCTCGAGGCCGCCGCACCAGATGCCGTTGCGTTCGCCGAGCGAGCCGTCGGCCTTCACTTTCCACTTCGGCACGACGAAGAGCGAGATCCCCTTCGATCCGCTCGGCGCGTCGGGCAGACGCGCGAGCACGAGGTGGACGATGTTCTCGGCGAGATCGTGCTCGCCGGCGGAGATGAAGATCTTGTTGCCGGTGAGCCGGTACGTGCCGTCGGCCTGTGGCTCGGCCTTGGTGCGCAGGAGCCCGAGGTCGGTGCCGCACTGCGGCTCGGTGAGGCACATCGTCCCGGTCCACTGGCCGCTGGTCAGCTTGCCGAGGTAGAGGCGCTTCTGCTCGTCCGAGCCGTGCGCGTGCATGCACTCGTAGGCGCCGTGCGAGAGGCCCGGGTACATCGTCCACGCCTGGTTCGCCGAATTCATCATCTCGAACAGGCACTGGTTGACGACGTGCGGCAGGCCCTGCCCGCCGAACGCCGGATCGCAGCTGAGCGCCGCCCAGCCGCCCTCGACGTATTGCGCGTACGCCTGCCTGAAGCCGGTCGGCGTCCTCACTTCATGCGTCGTTTTGTCGAGCGTGCAGCCCTCGGCGTCGCCGACGGCGTTGAGCGGCGCGAGCACCTCGCTCGCGAACTTGCCGCCATCCTCGATGACGGCGTCGATCGTCTCGGCGTCGACCTCGGAGTGCGCCGGCAGGCGCTTCAGCGCAGCGACGACGTCGAGCACCTCGTGCAGGACGAAGCGCATGTCGCGCAGCGGCGGAACGTAGGACGGCATGAAGGCTCCTCGGTGAAGAAAGAAATCAGGCGACGCTGCCCGCGCGTGCCCATGACGCGGCGTGCGCGAGTAGCCGTTCGAAGGCGGCGCGCGCGCGCGCCTCGGCGCCGGCGTGGCGCAGGAAGCGCGCGTCGTGGTGAAGCGCAAGAATGAGGCCGTGGATCTCGAACAGCAACTGGCCGACGTCGGTGTCGGCACGCAGGTGACGTTCGTCGACGGCGGCGCGGATCGCCCGGTCGAGCGCCAGCTGCCACGTCTGCACCATCGCCACCAGCGCATCG
>DASXXO010000302.1:0-1798 GCA_036503045.1 Caldimonas sp.
CCACGCCGACGGCGTCGCCGCGATCCTCGCCGCGATCGGCGCGGCGCCGCCGCTGTGCGCCGCTGCCTACCTCGTTCACGCTGCCGATCAGCTCGGCGATCCCGACGCGGTGCTGACGCCGCTCTTCGGCGAATCGCAGGCGGCGCTGGTCGCGCATGCGAGGAAACTCGGCGTCCTTCAGCGCACGGCGCAGGGCGCGCGCCTCTCGCCCGCCGAGCGCGCGCAGCAGGTCGAGCGCGTGCGCAAGATGCTGCTCGCGTTCTCGCAGGACTTGCGCGTCGTTCTGCTGCGCCTCGCGTCGCGCCTGCAGACGCTACGCTTCTTCGCGGCGACCAAGCTGCCGTGCCCCGAGGACCTTGCTGCCGAGGCGATGCAGGTGTTCGCGCCGCTCGCCAACCGCCTCGGCATCTGGCAGATCAAGTGGGAGCTCGAGGACCTCGCGTTCCGCTTCCTCGACCCGGCGCAGTACCGGACGATCGCGCGCCTCCTCGACGAGCGTCGCGCCGATCGCGAGGCCCGCGTCGCCGCGATGAGGATGAGCCTCGCCGACGACCTCGCGGCTCACGGCCTGCGGGTGACGGTGCAGGGTCGCCCGAAGCACCTCTACAGCATCTGGAAGAAGATGACGAGAAAAGGCCTCGGCTTCGCCGAGGTGCTCGACGTCATCGCCTTGCGCGTGATTGCGGCCGACGTCGCCGACTGCTATGCGGTGCTCGGCCGCGTGCACGAGCGCTTCCGCGCGATCGCCGGCGAGCTCGACGACTACATCGCGCGGCCGAAGGCGAACGGCTATCGCTCGCTGCACACGGTCGTCGAGGCCGACGACGGTAGCGCGGTCGAGATCCAGATCCGCACCGGCGAAATGCACGAACATGCCGAATACGGTCTCTCGGCGCACTGGGCGTACAAAGAAGCCGACGCGGCGCGCGCGGCGGTGACGGCGGGTGGCTCGTTCGAGGCCAAGGTCGCGCAGGCGCGCCTTGTCGTGCTGCGCCAGCTGCTCGCATGGGAGCGCGACCTGGCGGGCGACGGCGAGTCCGGCGACACGACCGCCGCAGCCGACGATGCCGCGATGCGGGTCCGCTTCGACGACCGCATTTATGTCTTCACGCCGCAGGCTGCGCTCGTCGAGCTCACCGCGGGCGCGACGCCGATCGACTTCGCCTACGCGGTCCATACGCAGCTCGGCCACCGCTGCCGCGGCGCCAAGGTCGACGGCGCGATCGTTCCGCTCAATACCGCGCTGAAGAGCGGCCAGGTCGTCGAGGTGATCGCCGCCAAGGCCGGCGGCCCGTCGCTCGACTGGCTCAATCCCGAGCTCGGCTACCTGCAGAGCGCGCGCTCGAAGGCGAAGGTGCGCGCCTGGTTCAATGCGCAGGCGCAGCAAGCGACCCTGGCGCGCGGCCGCGACGCGGTCGAGAAGGTCCTGCAGCGCGAAGGCCGCACCGCCCTCAAGCACGCCGAGCTCGCGGCGCGGCTCGGCCTGCGCAACGCCGACGCGCTCTACGAAGTCGTCGGCAAGGACGAGCTTTCGCTGAAGAGCATCGAGGCGCTGCTGCGCCCGGCTCCCGCGCCGAAGAACGACGCCGACGACATCGCGCTACGCCCGTCCCGCTCGCCGGCGGGAGGCGGCGTTCTCGTCGTCGGCGTCGGCTCGCTGCTGACGACGCTCGCGCGCTGCTGCCGGCCGGCGCCGCCCGACCCGATCGCCGGCTACGTCACGCGCGGCAAGGGCGTCGCCGTGCACCGGATCGGGTGCAGCAACCTGCGCGAGCTCGTCGGTCGCTCGGGCGAGCGC
>DASXXO010000303.1:0-9039 GCA_036503045.1 Caldimonas sp.
CGTCGCGCACATGGGAATGCTCGCGCGCGCGGCGAGCCGCGCGCTCGCGGCGTCGCCGGTCGCGGCGCGCAACGCCGCAATGCGCGCGCTCGCGCGGCGCCTGCGCGAGCAGGCGCCCAAGCTCCTCGCCGTCAACGCCGACGACCTCGCCGCCGCGCGCGCGGCCGGCCTTGCCGCGCCTCTGGTCGAACGGCTGACGCTCGACCGCGACGCGATCGAAACTGTCGCCGTCGGCGCCGAGCAGATCGCGGCGATGGCCGATCCGATCGGCGCGATCGTCGAGCTGCGCCAGCAGCCGAGCGGCATCCGCGTCGGCCGCATGCGCGTGCCGATCGGCGTCTTCGCGATGATCTACGAGAGCCGCCCCAACGTGACGATCGAGGCGGCTTCGCTCGCGATCAAGAGCGGCAACGCGTGCCTGCTGCGGGGCGGCTCCGAAGCGCTGGCATCGAATCTGGCGCTCGCCCAGGTCGTCCAGGCGGCGCTCGCCGAAGCGGGCCTGCCTCCCGACGCGGTGCAGCTCGTCGCGACGACCGACCGCGCCGCGGTCGGCCACCTGATCGCCGCGCCCGAAGCGGTCGACCTCGTCATCCCGCGCGGCGGCAAGGGGCTGATCGAGCGCATCGCGCGCGAGGCCAAGGTCCCGGTGCTCAAGCACCTCGACGGCAACTGCCACGTCTACGTCGATGCCGATGCCGACCTCGCGATGGCGCTCAGGATCGTCGACAACGCCAAGACGCAGAAGGTGAGCCCGTGCAACGCCGCCGAGTCGCTCCTCGTCCATGCCGACGTCGCGGCGCGCTTCTTGCCCGAGATCGGCGCGTTGTTCGCGCAGAAAGGCGTCGAGATGCGCGGTGACGCGGCGGCGCTCGCCGCGCTCGACGAGGTGCCCGGCGCGAAGCTCGTCGCGGCGAGCGAGGCCGACTGGTCGGAGGAGTACCTCGCCAAGATCATCAGCGTCAAGGTCGTCGACTCGCTCGACGCCGCGATCGCCCATATCGAGCGCTACGGCTCGCACCACACCGATGCGATCGTCACCGACTCGCACGCGAACGCGATGCGCTTCCTGCGCGAGGTCGACTCGGCGAGCGTGATGGTCAACGCGTCGACGCGCTTCGCCGACGGCTTCGAGTACGGCCTCGGCGCCGAGATCGGCATCTCGACCGACAAGCTGCACGCGCGCGGTCCGGTCGGCCTCGAGGGGCTGACCTCGCTCAAGTGGATCGTGCTCGGCCAGGGAGAGGTGCGTGTCTAGCGAGGCGCGCGGCGCGCTCGTCCTGTTCTCGGGCGGCCAGGACTCGACGGTTTGCCTCGCCTACGCGCTGGACCGCTACGCGCACGTCGAGACGATCGGCTTCGACGGCCCGCAGCGCCAGCCTGCCGAGCGCGAGAGCCGCCTGCAGGTCCGCTCGCAACTGCGCAAGCAGTTCGGCCGTTGGGCGCCGCGCCTGGGGGAAGACCACGTGCTCGACCTCACGCTTCTCGAGCAGATCGGCGGCACCGTCCCGACCGCCGAGCGCGAGAGCGCGATGAGCGCCGGCGGCCTCACCAACAGCTTCGTGCCCGGCCGCAATCTCCTCTTCTTCACCTTCGCCGCGAACGTCGCCGAGCGCCGCGGCCTGTCGGTACTCGTCGGCGGGATGTGCGAGACCGACTTCTCGGCCTATCCCGACTGCCGCGACAACGCGCTCAAGTCGCTCCAGGTCGCGCTCAGTCTCGGCCTGGACACCGCGATGACGATCGACACGCCGCTGATGTGGCTCGACAAGGCCGAGACCTGGGCGCTGACCGAGAAGATCGGCGGCGAGCCGCTGATCGATCTCGTCGTCGAGCACACGCACTCGTGCTACCTCGGCGACCGCGAGCATCGCCACGACTGGGGCTACGGGTGCGGCATGTGCCCGTCGTGCGACCTGCGCGGCAAGGGCTACCGCACCTGGCTCGCCAGCTAGCGCCCCGGGCGGCGTCAGCGCACGCATGACGACCACCGAGGGCACCGTCACCGCCGTCGGCGCAGTGCTGGTGTTCTGGATCGTCGGCGCCTACAACCGGCTCGTGCGCATGCGCAGCGACCTCGTCGCGCGCTTCGGCGCCGTCGACGAGCGCTACCGCCAGCGCCACGCCTTGCTCGAACAGCATCTCGAGCTGCTCTCGAACGCGCTCGCCGCGGCGGCGCCGCGCCTTGAGGCGCTCCGCGCTGCCTGCCGCCAGGCCGACGCGGCGCGCGAGTATGCGCGTACGCGGCCCGGCGTCGCGAGTGCAGTGACGAGCCTGCGCGTCGCCGAGGACATCCTCGCCGACGCCCGCTCGCGGCTGCCGGTGCAGGCGCTGCCCGGCGCCGACCTGCCCGAGCTCAACACCAGGCTCGCGGCGAGCGACACCGCGCTCGCGTTCGCGCGCGCCGAGTTCAACGCCGCGGTCGAGGCGTACAACGAAGGCGTGCGCCAGTTCCCGACGGTGCTGGTCGCGCGCCTGTTCAGCTTCCGCACCGCCGCCGCGTTCTAGGGAGCTGCACGATGGCAGACGCCGACGCCCAATCGTCCGCAGCCGATCCGGAACGCGACGCGGCCGATCGGCTGGCCTACGTGCACGGCGCCGGCGAGCTGCGCGCGACCTTGCTCGCACTGCTCCTGCCGGCTGGCAGCAAGCGTGCCCTGCGCGCCTGGCACGCCGAGATCACGGCGACACCCGCTACTGAAGCGCTGCGTGAGCACGCGGTGAATCTCGCCGGTGCGGCGCGCCTGCCCTGGTTCGAGCTGCTGCTCGCACGGATGGCGCTGCAGCCGCTCGCCGCGCGCCAGGACCTGATGCAGACGACGCGCCGCGTCATGGGCGCACGCGGCGTCGCGCGGCCGATCGATCGGCTGCACTGGCTGGCGATGCGGCGCGCCCTCGGCGATTCGACGCCGCTCGCGGCGCGACCTGACCCGCACGCCGAAGGCGTCGAATGGCTCGAGTCCGACGTCCTGAACGTCGCCGCGGTCACTGCGTTCCTCGCGCGCATGGTGCCGGGCGCCAACGCCGACGCGCCCGAAGGTCGCGCCTGGTACGACGCGGTGATGGGATCGATGCCGGGCTTCGCCGTGATCCCGCCTTGGCAGCCGCCCAAGGCCGAGTCGATGGTCGAGGCGCTGACGCGGCTGCAGACGCTCTCGTGGATGCAGCGGCCCGTCGTCGTGCGCAGCTGGCTGGCGACGGCCATCGCGCAGAGCCGCTTCGGTCGCCTGTCGGATCTTTCGGCCGACGCATTGCGGCTCAGCTGCGGGCTGCTCGATTCGCCGTTACCTCCCGAGCTGGCGCGCCACTACATCGTCTTGCCGGCCGACGCGAAGCCGGGCTGAGCGCCGACGCGAGCCGGGCGAGGTGCCGCTTAGGATCGCCTTCGTTCGCCCAGCCCAGACAACATGAACCACACGGCCTCGGAGGAGAGAGCGGAGCGCGAGCTCGAATCTGAAGACGCGGCCCCTTCGGCGGTCGAGCCGGAACGCATCCACCTGCACACGCCGGTCGACGTGCGCAGCCTGTCGCTGATCGTCCTGACCGTGCTCGCATGCATCTTCGCCTTGCAATGGGCGCAGTCGGTCCTGGTGCCGATCTTGCTCGGCGTGATGTTCAGCTATGCGCTCACGCCGGCGGTCGACTGGCTGCAGCGCAGGCGCCTGCCGCGCCCGATCGGCGCGACGCTCGTCCTCGGCGCGTTCATCGGCGTGATCGGCTGGGGCGCGTGGGCGCTCTCCGACGACGCATCGGCGCTGATCGAGACGCTGCCGCGTGTCGCCCAGAAAGTGCGCCAGGGGCTCGACGGCGAGCGCGGCAAGCCCTCGACCTCGCCCATCGATCGGGTGCAGCAGGCCGCCAACGAGCTCGAGCAGGCGGCGCAGCATGCACCAACCGGGGCGTCGGCCGGCGCTGCAACGAGGGCGAGCGACGCCGCTCCCGTGCGCACGCCTGCGACGAAGCTGACGCCGATCACGGCGACGCCGCCGCGTGCGGTGACGCGCGTCGTCGTCGAACGTTCCGCATTCGACATCCGCGACTACGTGTGGTCGGGGACGCTCGGGCTGCTGGTGCTGGTCGGCCAGGTCGCGATCGTCCTCTTCGTCACGCTGTTCCTGCTCGCCTCGGGCGACACCTTCCGGCGCAAGATGGTCAAGCTGGCCGGGCCGCGTCTCAGCCAGAAGAAGATCACGCTGCAGGCGCTCGAAGAAGTGCGGTTGCATATCCAGCGCTACCTCCTGGTGCAGCTGGCGACCAGCGTCGTCGTCGGCGTCGCGACCGGCCTGGCGTTCTACGCCCTCGGGTTGAACAACGCCGGCGTCTGGGGCGTCGCCGCAGGGATCGCCAATCTCGTCCCTTACGTGGGTGGGCTCGTCGTCGGCTGCGCATCGGCGCTGGTCGGCTTCATCCAGTTCGAGAGCGTCGGCCCGGCGCTCCTGGTGGGCGCCAGCTCGTTCGCGATCCACGCCGTCGTCGGCAACCTGCTGACGCCGTGGTGGACCGGCCGGGCGAGCCGCATGAGCCCGTTCGCCGTCTTCGTCGGCGTCCTCGCCTTCGGCTGGCTGTGGGGCGCGGTCGGCCTGATCCTCGGCACGCCGATTCTGATGGTCGTGAAGACCGTCTGCGACCGGATCGAAGAGCTGAAGCCGGTCGGCGAATTCCTCGGCGCCTGAGGTCCGGCTAGGCCGGCGGCCCCGGTGGCGTGGGCGGCTGCGCGGGGCCGCTGCGCGCAAGCCGCCAGACGAGCGCGCCGAGGCCGATGACGCCTGCGATCAGCACCGCCCAGAGCAGCCAGGGACGCAACCGCGCCTGGCGCACCTCGTCTTCGGCGGCGCGTGCGGCCGCGGCGTCGGCCTGGAACTCGCCCAGCGTGGCATGGCCGAAGCGCGCTCGCTCGCTCTCGAGCTGCGGCACGACCACGCTCACCGGCAGCGCGCCGGCCGGCGCGTCGCGCGATCCGGCGAGCAGGCGAAAGGGCGGCTCTCCTTGCGCCGCGAAGACGATCGACGCGAGCGCGGCGTGGACGACGAGGCGAGCTTGCGCAGCGTCGAGCGCCGAGGCGCGCTCGTCGGGAACGATGCGCAGGAAGCGCACCGCGACCGGGAGGGCGATCGGCGGCGAACCGGCGCTGTCGCTGCCGCGCTCGAGCCGGTAGAAGACTCCGCTGCCGAGGTCGCCCCAGGGCTGGTCGGAGCGCGCGCGTCCTTGCAGACGCGCGGGCGCGACGTGCGTGCCGGAATCGAAGCGCAGGTCGACGTCGATCAGCGGCAGCACGCCGCCGAGGTCGAAGTGGAGCGCACGGCGCGCTGCAGGATCCGATGCAGCCGGGCCGGCGGGCTCGGCGCTCGCCGCGAACGTCAGCTCGCGCGCCGGGTCGAACGCGAGCTCGCGCCTGCCGGTGGCGAGCACGCTCGCACCGGTCAACACCGGCGCCGCCGCCGGATCGCTCCAGACGAGTCGGACGAAGCGAGCCGGCGCGGCGGGCAGGACGACGACCGGCTGCGTCAGCGGACCGGCGGGGGACTGCAGCGCCATGAGCTGCCCGCTGCCGCCGGGCCGCCATTGACGCAGGTCGTCGCTCGTTTCGATGGAATACGCCACCGAGAACTCGGCCGGAGCAGACCAGCGCAGCCGAAGGCTCCGTGGCAGCGGCTCGTCCGCGCGATGCTCGCCGCTGTCGACCAACCAGCCGGGCGAAGCGCCCGACGCTGGCGCGCTCGCCAGCGTGCCGCCGTGCCGGCGCACGCTGATCCGATCGCCTTCCACGACGACGTCGACCGGCGAGGGCCAGTCGCCCGACGCGCTCGGCTTGGCAGGAAGCGGATAGAGACTCGCCTCGCGCACCTGCTCGCTCGCGTACACCGTCGAGCGCGGCGGCAGGATCGCGAACGGCACGCGCTCGCCGCGCGCATCGACGATGCGCAGGTCCCGCAGGCCGTCCTGCTCGACCCGGCCATACGCCGCCGCGGGCAACGCGATCTGCACGAACGGCGCCGGCGCGTCGACGACGATCGGCGCCTGGTAACGGTACGGCGCAGGCGCGCTGCTCGCGGCAGCGGTCGTCGCGCCGATCAGCAGCGCGGCCGTGCCGAGCGCTCGGCACGCCCCCAGACGTTCAGACCGCTGCATGGCGCGACTCCTTCGCCGCCGGCAGCGGCGCGACATAGCCGATCACGAGCATCAGCACGCCGACGCCGATGAAGGAAACGATCCGTGTCACGCTGCCGCTGCCCGAGAGATCGACGACGAGCAGCTTGACGACGACGGCGGCGAGCAGCGCCGCGCCCCCAAGCCACGGCAGCCGCGCTGTGCGCGCGGCGGCGAGCCACATGGCGACCAGCGCGATCGCCGTCCAGAGCAAGGTGATACCGGTCTGCACCGCGAGCGAGTGGGCCCATGCGTCAACGTGGTACGGGACGCCGCCGTAGTGGTGGAAGCCGCGCACGAGGATTGCGTTCAGCCAGACGAAGCCGGCGCCCGCGGCCATCGCCAGCGACCACGGCGCGACGCGGCCCTGGCTCTTCAGCCAGAGCAGGGTCGCGGCGAGCGCGATGCCGACGCCCAGGTCGAGAGGATTGAGCAACGGCAGATGCGGCAGCGGCGCCGCCGAGCCGTCGGAGCCGACGTTGGCGACCAGCGTCCAGAGCCAGAGGCCCGCGGCGAGGACCGCTGCGGCGCTCGTTCGATACGCTTCGGGGAGCGCCCGGACCGGCCAGAGCCGCGCGGTCGCCGGACGCGGCAGCACGAGCAGCATCGCGGCGGGGGCGACCAGCCAGCCGAGCCATGGCCAGGCGCTCGCGGCGTCGCCCCAGCGCGCGGTGAGCGCGCGACCGAACAAGGCGCCGACGAGCGCGAGCGTCACGGCGCCGAGCGCGTGCATCACGTGCGCGACTGCCGATGGCCAGAAGCGTGCCGCGCGGTGCAGCACGAGAGCATGCCCAGCGAAGGCGAGCGGCCACGCCCACCAGCCGCCGTCCGCGAACGGGTTGGCGAGCAGCGCGGCATCGATCAGCGCGGCGACGAAGAGAATCGGCGCGAACGCGAGCGTCGGCCAGGCGATCGCCTCCCACTCGAGTCGCTGCGCGAGCGCCGCGTACAGCGCAGCGACCGTGCTCGCGCAAACGAGTGCGGCGGCGAGCACGAAGCGCGCCGGAACGAACGCGTCGATCTCGATCACGGCAGTGGCGACGAACCAGAGCGTCGCGAAGCCGATCAGCAGCGACTCGCACGCGTCCTCGCCCGGCTTGAGCGCGTCGGCGCGCCGGCCGCGATCGACGAACGCCGCTGCCGCCAGCGACGCGGCGGCTGCCATCAGGCCATTGAACAGATACGCGTTGAGGATCAGCGTCGGCGTGCCGTAACGCCCATGTCCGATCAGCATCGCCAGGCCGGCGAGCACCAGCAGCAGGTAGCCGAACGCGCGCGGCAGCACGCGCTGCTGGCGAAAACCGATCCAGACGAGACCTGCGCCTTCGATCGTCCACGCGCCCGCGGTGCTGCGCTCGTCGAGCGCGAACGGGATCACGAGGGTGAGGAAGACGGTCGCGATCGCGAGCGTCGCCTCGAACGTGATGCCGAGCTCGGGCTTGCGTCGCATCCAGGTCGCGAGCAGGACGTAGAAGCCGGCGAGGGCGAGCGCGGCGAGCGCGGCGCCGTACGGTGTTGCGCGGACCAGCCCGTACTCGAGCGCGAAGGTGATCGTCGGCAGGCCGAACAGCAGAGTACTGTTCACCCACGCCTCGCGGCGCGGCCTCGCTGCGCTGGCGTGCGCCGGATCGTCGCCCAAGCGCCGCGCCGGCAGGACGAGGATGACGACGAAGAGCAGGAAGAATGCGGCCAGGAACGCCTGGCTCGTCGCGTAGTCCTCGGGGCGGTACTGGAGCACGCCCCAGGCGGTCGCAACGATGAAGGTGGCGACGAAGCCGACCAGGTTGAGCAAGCGCCAGGTCTTCGACCACGCGACCGCGGCGATGCCGGCATCGAGCACGAGGTAGTAGGCGAACAGCGCCACGTAGTTGTTCGACCCCGCCGAGACGATGAGCGGCGTCGCGAACCCGCCGAGCGCGCCGACGACGGCCAGCGCGCGCGCGTCCTGCAGCACCGCGAGCGCAGCGGCGAGCGCGGCGATCGCGACCATGAGGACGAACGTCGGCGTCGCGGCGAGGACGCCGTAGTAGCGAAACGCGGCGAACAGGGTCAGGTAGAGCACTGCGACCGCGCCGCCCTGCAGCACCTGCGCGTACTCGCGGCGCGCGACCCGAAGGCGCCAGCCGAAGCCGAGCAGGACCACGGCGGCGGCGCCGATCGCAGCGAGGCGCACCTCGACAGGAAGGTGCGCGTGCTCGCTCGCGTACTTGGCGAGGAAAGCGAGGCCGATGAAGAGGATGCCGATGCCGGCCTTGACGATCGTGTTGCCGCCCAACAGCCACTTGCGGAGCGGCGCGAGGATGTCGCGCGGTGGCGCGACCGGGACGCCATCGCCGGCGATCGGCGCGCGCGGCGCAGCGACCACCGGGGTTGCGCTCTCGAGCGTTTCGCTCGTCGGCGACGCGACGGCGGGCGCGGGCGTGGCGACGGGTGCGGGCGCGGGCCCGACCGCGAGCGCCGGAGCGGCACGCTCGGCCGTCGGGGCAGCGACCGGCGCATCGACACGCTTGCGCAAGACCTCGATCTCGCGCTGCTGGCGCAGCGAGCGCACGATCAGCCAGGCGAACAGCGCGCCAGCAAGCGCGCCGTCCTCACCGCTCGCGGCCGCGCCAGCGAGCGCGCCCACGATGATCGCGATCAGCAGGATCAAGAGGACCTCCCTGGTCTTCGGTCCGCGGCACTCTAGCAGCGGGTGTGCGCTGCAAAGGCCCGCCGACGGGGGATACCGAGCCGAGAGTGCGCAAGTCGCCACGAACGCGCCGACCGGTAGCGCGCCGCGCGACTCCGCTGCTCAGCGGCAGTCGACGCGGACGGTCTTGCCGACCAGGCCGAGCGAGTGCGTCATGACGTCGTTCATGAAGGTGCGTGGCCAAGCGCACTCGGTGAGCCGCTTCC
>DASXXO010000304.1:0-2032 GCA_036503045.1 Caldimonas sp.
CGGTCGTACGCGGTGACGAACACGACCAGCGGCGCCGGCACGCCGTCGGGCCAGTCCTCCGCGATCGCCTCGGCGGCTTCGAAACCGCTCAGGCCGGGCATGCGGATGTCGAGGAACAGCACGTCGGGCCGGTTGCGCAGCGCGAGCTCGACCGCGGCCGCGCCGTGCTCGGCGCGACCGACGACGCGCAGGGCCGGCCACGCCGCCTTCAGCTCCTGCTCGAGCTCGCTCGCGAGCAGCGGCTCGTCCTCGGCGATGAGCGCGCTCGCATCCATCGGCTAAGGCCTGTGGCAACGCATCGTGCGTCCGCAGCGTGAACAGGGCCCTAGGCGGGCAGGGTGACAACGGCGCGGCTGCCGCCTTCGGCGTCGTCGGCCGGCGCCAGCTCGAGCGAGGCGGCGGCGCCGTACACCGCGGCGAGGCGCGCGCGCACCTGGGCGAGGCCGAAGCGCGACGGCGCGGCATCGGCGTCGTGCGGCGCGTTCGGATCGGGCGCCGTCACGCCCGCGCCCGTGTCGCGCACGGTGAGCCGGACGCGGTCGCCGTCGCGCGCTGCGCGCACCTCGATGCGGCCGTTGCCGACGTGCGGCTCGAGGCCGTGCTTGATCGCGTTCTCCACGAGCGGCTGGAGCACGAATGGCGGCACCGGCAGCGACGCGAGCTCGGGCGGCAACTCGAGCCGCGTCTCGAGGCGCGGTCCCATGCGCACCTGCATCAGCGCGAGGTAGTCGGCGACGCGTGCGAACTCGGCCTCGAGTGCATGGAAGGGCACGCGCGAGGCGCCGAGCGTCGCGCGCAGGAATGCGATCAGCTGGTCGAGCATCGCCTGCGCGCGCGGCGGATCCACGCCGATCAGCGCGCGCAGGTTCGCGAGCGTGTTGAACAGCATGTGCGGCTCGAGCTGCGACTCGAGCAGCTTCAGGCGGGCCTCCGCCGCGTCGCGCTGTGCCATCGCGATCTCGCGCTGGCGCCGCTGGTCCTTGCTGCGCGACATGAAGAAGTACGAGACCGACGCGCTGACCGCGATGCACAGCACGAGGTAGCTCGCGAACGAGCGTGGCGAGTCGCGCCACAGCGCGAAGGTCGAGCTGCCGCAGTAGAGGTCGCCGATGCCGGTGCCGACCGCGTACCCGATGACCACCGACGACACCTGCAGCACGACGCTGCGCCAGCCGCTCGGCCAGTTCGTCTCCGGATCGATGCGGAACAGGTAGCGGCCGAACTCGTTGCAGGCCCAGATGCAAAGGCCGATCGCTTCGGCGTAGACGATCTGCACGTCCCAGTCGCCGCCGCGTGCGATGCCGAGCGCGATGGCGACGAGCAAGCTAAAGCCCGCGACGATCGCGCCGTGCCGCAGCGCGCCGCGCACGGCGCAGGTTGCGAGGTTCACGGCACGGGTACGGGGGCGGCGCGCCCGACGCTGCCGGCAGGCGCCGACTCGGCCGGTGCCGCGTTCCGTGCCGCCGCGGCGCGCGCGCGCAGCGCCTCGGTCGTGGCGCCGGGGCCGTCGGGCGACCAGCCGGGCGGCATCATCAGGTGGCCGAGCACGCGCCGCAGGCTGCGCGCGCCGAGCAGGTCGCGGCCGAGCGCGATCCACTGCGCGAACTCGATCCGCAGCGGGTTGTAGGTCGTGACCGGCACGACGAGCCCGTAGCGGCACGGCAGGTCGGCGCGCTCGGCGCGGTAGGTGCCGAACAGGCGGTCGAAGACGATCAGCACGCCGCCGTAGTTGGCGTCGAGGTACTCGAGGTTGGCGGCGTGGTGCACGCGGTGCGCCGACGGCGTGTTGAGGACGAGCTCGAGCCAGCCGAGGCGCGGGATCCAGGTCGCGTGGATCCAGAACTGGTAGAGCAGGTTGAGCGACAGCATCTCGAAGACGACGCGCGGCTCGAAGCCGAGCCAGACCAGCGGCACGTAGAACGCCGGGGCTCCGGTGGCCCGGCCGAGGACACCGATGCGGTACGCGGCCGACAGGTTCAGGTCGTTGGACGAGTGGTGCACCGCGTGGTTGCACCAGAACCAGCGCACCCGG
>DASXXO010000305.1:0-7605 GCA_036503045.1 Caldimonas sp.
AAGACAGCGCGACGATCCGCGAAAGCCTGATCCCGGCACTTGCCGAGGTCGCCGATGTCGACGTCGTCGCGGTCGCCGAAACCGCAGCCGAGGGGATCGCCGCCATCGAGAGCCTCGCCGACCGCTGGCGTCTCGCCGTCGTCGACCTGTTCCTGCGCGAGGGCAACGGCTTCGAGGTGCTGCGCGCTGGCCGGTCGCGCGCCACGCACCAGCGGATGGTCGTGCTCACGAACTTCGCGACCCCCGACATCCGGCGCCGGGTGAGCGACTCCGGCGCCGATGCGGTGTTCGACAAGTCGACCGAGCTCGACCTGTTTTTCGAGTTCTGCAGGGGATACGCGGCCGAGTAGGCGGCGCTCCGCCCGCGGAGCGCTGTCGTCTTTGCGCCGCCGCGAGGTTTTCTCCTCGGTGGTGCGGAAAGATGACATTTGATCCGGAACTTCAGATGACCCATGGCTCCACGCTCGAACTCGAGCGCTCCCGGCCCGGCCGGCCCGAGCGCCGCAAGCGGCCGAGCTCTTCACCACTCTGTACAGCGAGCTTCGGCGCCTGGCACGACGCGAAGTGCGCCGCACCGGTGCAGCCGATGACGTGAGCACCGTCACGCTGGTTCACGAGGCGTGGCTGGAGATCAGCGAGCGCCCGCGGCTTGTCTTCGACGACACGAGCCGCTTCCTCGCCTACGCCGCGCGGACCATGCGCGGGCTGGTCATCGACCGCGTGCGGGCCAAGCAGGCGCAGAAGCGCGGCGGCGGGCTCCTGACTCCGCTCGACACCTTCTCCGGTGAGCAGATCGCACAACCAGAGTCCCTGCAATCGATCGACGACGCGCTCGATCAGCTTGCCGAGCTCGAGCCGGAGCTGGCGCAGATCGTCGAGCTGAAGTTCTTCTGCGGCTTCACGCTGGCCGAGATCGCGTCGATGCGAGGGGTGTCCTCGAGGACGGTCCAGCGCCAGTGGGAGAAGGCGCGTCTGCTCCTGCATCGCGCCCTGTCGTGATGGCGGCGCCCTGCGCACCGACGCGTGGCGCGTTCCGCGTGCCGATTCCGATCAAGGAAGTGGCGGTTCATTCGGGCCGCAGCCCATCCTTCAGGAGCCCTCGATGCCTCGATATCTGGTTCAGCGCACTTTTCCGCAAGGTCTGCGGATTCCGATGACTGCCGACGGCGCGAAAGCGTGCGCCAAGGTCGTCGCCAACAACGCCGAGGACGGCGTCACGTGGGTGCATTCGTACGTTTCCGAAGATCGCTGCAAGACGTTCTGCATCTACGACGGCCCCTCGGTCGACGCCGTCCACGCAGCCGCGCGCAGAAGCAGCATGTCCGTCGAGGGCATCCAGCCCGTCACGGTGCTCGATCCCTACTTCTACCGCAGTTGAGCGACCCGGCGCCCCGGCCGGGAACCCGGGTCGGTGCCGGCAGCCGCGCGCGGTTGGGAGTAAGGTAGTTTCCCCACTGCCGAGACCTCCGGGTGCCGCCATGACCTTCGACGCTTCCCTGCCGACCTTCCGCCTCGAGCGCGGCACTCCGCTCGCGCAGGCCGACCTCTCGAACAACGCGCCGGTGACGCTCGATTCGCCCGCGCTCGACGTGATGACCGACCTGACGCGGGTCAAGGCGGCGACGACGCACCCGGCGACGACGCTGCGCCAGGCCGAGCAGATGATGATCTACCAGGGCGTGCGGATGCTGTTCGTCGTCACCGACATGCCGTCGATCGTGGGCCTGATCACGGCGACCGACCTCGGGGGCGACCGGCAGATGCGCCTCATCCACGAGCGCGGTCTGCGCTACGACGAGCTCAGCGTCGGCGACGTGATGACCGAGATCGCGGCGCTCGACGCGGTCGAATACGACCGCGTGCGGACGGCCTCGGTCGGCAACGCGATCGCGACGCTCAAGCGCCTCGGCCGCCACCACCTGCTCGTCGTCGAGGGCGCCACGTCGCGCACGCCGCGGCGCATCCGCGGCATCGTCTCGCGCTCGCAGATCGAGCGCCAGCTCGGGATGGCGATCGCGGTCACGCCGATCGCGAGCAGCTTCTCGGAAATCGAGCGGGCGCTCGGCTGAGCGTCCTCGCCATCCCGGCCGGGCGCCTGCGCCGGCTGGTCCCGCAGACGCGCAGGGATCTCCGCCTCGTCAGCGGGATCGTCCTGTTCACCTACGTCACGCTGCATCTCTTCTGCCACGCGCTCGGGCTGGTCTCGCTCGACATCGCCGAGCGCGCCCTGCGCGTCACCGTCCTGCTCTGGCACAGCCCGCCCGGGACGTTGCTGCTCTACGGCGCGGCCGCGGTCCACATCAGTCTCGCGCTGCTCGCCGTCTACGAGCGGCGGACGCTGCGCATGCCGCCGCTGCAGGCGCTGCGCATCGCGCTCGGCCTGACGATGCCGATCGCGCTGATCGGCCACTTCATCGCCACCCGCTACGCGTTCGAGCGGTTCGCGCTTCCGGCCGAGTACTCGCGGGTCGTCGCCGGTCTCTGGGCCAGCGGCGCGTCCGGGCTCGCGCTCGGGCTCCTCGCGCCGGGCTGGATCCACGGCTGCCTCGGCCTGCGCTTCGCGTTCGGTCATCGGCGCACCTGGCAGCGCTTCAAGCCCGTTCTCTTCGCCGTGGCGCTGCTGCTGCCGGTGCTCGCGGGTGTCGGCTTCGTCACCATGGGCCGCGCGCTCGAGGCGCAGCGCATCGGACGCCCGCCGCCGCCGGCCGCGGTCGATGCCCATCAGTCGGACGCGCTGCATGGCGCGCGCGAAGGCGCGCTGCTGGTGTACATCGCGCTCGTCGCCTGGATCGGCGTCGGCCGCAGTTGGCGCAGCGTCGCCGAGCGCAGGAATCGCTCGGTGGTATGGATCTCGTATCCGAATCGTACCGTCAGCGTGCCGCGCGGCTGGACGGTGCTCGAGGCGAGCCGCAGCTTCGGCATCCCGCACGAGGCGCTGTGCGGCGGCCGCGCGCGCTGCACGACGTGCCGCGTCCGGGTCATGGACGGCGCGTCGCACTGTCCGCCGCCCGCCGATGACGAGCGACGCGCGCTCGACCGGATCGCGGCATCGAGTCCCGACATCCGCCTCGCTTGCCAGTTGCGGCCGACCGGCGACATCGGCGTCGAGCCGCTCGTTTCGGTCGCGCGCCTCGGCCAGCGCACGGTGCCGCAGCCGTTGCGGGCCAAGGACCACGACGCAGCGCTCCTGCTCGTCGACGTCAGCATCGAGACCGGCAGCGCAGCGCCGAGCACGGCGGCGTGCGACACGATCCATGCGCTCGACCGCTGCCTCGGCCTCGTCGCGGCGACGGCGACAGCGACGGGCGCGGACTTGCACAAGCAGTCGGCGTCGAGCTGGCTGCTCGTGTTCCGCGCAGCGGGCGGTCTGGCAGGCGCTGCCAGTCGCGCACTCGCCGCGGCCGACCGGATTGCCGCCGCTGCCGAGCGCCTGAGCGCATCGCTCGCCGACGAGCTGGGGCTCGGGATGCGTGCGGCGCTCGTCCTGCATGCCGGCCGGATCGCGGTCGGCTCGATCGGCACCGAGGCGACCGCGGTCGCGGGGCAGCCGGTCGACGACATCGAGCGCCTGCGCCCGACGCTGCCATCGTCGGGCGCGAGCTTCACGATCTCGCGCGCTGCCGCCGAAGCGCTCGGCATCGGCGCCGCCGAAGGCTTCGCGGCGCCGTCCGCGCAGGAGCCGGACGCCAATGCGGCGCGGACCGCGTGGGCTGCGCCGTCGTTGGCGACGCTGGTCGCGCGCCCCCGTTCGCTCTAGCTCGGCGGGGTTCGCTGCGTCGCGACGTACAGCTCCGCTGCGGGGACGACCCGGCCGTGCAGCGGCAGGATGCGGTCGACCGCAAGCTTCAGGCGCTCGATGTTGTCGGCCAGGTTGACGTTGTTCGCGTTGGCGACCGCCGGCGGCGGCGTGTTCGGCGGCGGCGGCGTGAACGAGTCGGCCTCGATCAGGAGCTTCTCGCGCGGCAGGTAGACCATCACGAAGGCGTCGTTGTGCGGGCTGCCGACGATCCGGTACACCTCGACCGGATGCGTCGCGTCGCCGATGTCGAGCCGGTCGACGACGCCACGGAAGATCGGCTTCCAGGCCGAGCGCGCGAAGGCATCAGGGCGAATCGTGCTCGGCTGCGCGAGGGCGCGCTCGAAGTACGGCACGTTGTCAGCCTGGGTGACGATCTCGGCGCCTGCCGCGACCGCCGCGCGGACGCCGCCGGAATGGTCGAAGTGGACGTGGCTGTTGACGACGGTGCGGATCGGCTTGCCTGGCGCGAGCAGCCTCGCCTGGCCGAAGACCGCTTGCGTGCGCATGTCGTTCAGCGGTGCTTCGACCAGGATCAGCCGATCCTGCAGCTCGATCGCGACGCTGTTGTGCGAGCCGCCGGCGAGGAACCAGACGCCGTCGGCGACCTTCTCCGTGGTCACGCGCTCGGCCGTGTTGCGCGCAGCGTCGGGGATCGGCACATCGAGCGCAGGGTTGACCTGTACGTCCTTGACGGCGAGGTCGAGGACCGGAAACCCGCCCATGGTCTGGTGCACCCGCATCGGGAACCGGATGCCGTCGACCGCGCGGTAATCGTCGTAGCTCGTCACCACCTGCGTGTCGCCGAGCACCGGGTCGGAAAAGGTGGAGTCGACCTGTCGCACCAGGCCGTCGGCGCCGATCGTCATGCGCGCCGTGAAGCGCCCCGCAACGTCGAACGCGACGACGCTTGCGCCAGCGTCGCCCGGCCGCGCCCCGGCGTTGGCGCGCATCGCCGCCTTCAGCGCCCCATGCGGCGTGATCCAGAGCTGCTGGATGCGCTCGGTGACGAAGCGCGGACCCGGTGTCGCCGTACCGCCGGCCTGGTTCCAGGCGATTTCGCCGCTGACGAACTGGTCGTTGCGCTGCTGGCCGCTGAGCGGATAGCCGCCGCCGCCGAGCGGCTCGGCGCGGCTCAGGACGATCTCGTCGCGCATCGTGCCGCTGCGGTAGTCGATGCTGCGCGTCACCGACTGGAGCGTGATCTTCGGCCACGCGCCGCCCGGGTGGTAGGCCTGGCCGAAGGTGTAGCCGATGCCTTCGGCGGAATAGCGCAAGGTTTCGAGGCCGGTGCTGCCCATCGCTTCCGAGGCGCGCGCCAGCACGCCGGAGGCGTCCTGCGGCGGTGCGGCGCAGGACGCGAGCGCGGCGAAGGAGGCGGCGATGAGGGTCGTGCGGAGGAGGCCGAAGGCGAAGGCGTGCATGGCGTTCTCCCGATCGTGACAAGCTGCCAGTGAAGCACCGCGCGCGCCGGTCGGGGAGAGCGTTGCCCCGAATGCGCGAGCGTTCGGCCGTCCGCGCTTTAGCGGGCGTCGACGAGCCGGGCGAATCCGGCGGCCCGGAAGCGCGCGACGACAAAGTCGACGAATGCGCGTGTCTTCGCCGGCAGCATGCGCCGGCTCGGGTAGTAGAGCGAGAGCGGCCCGGCGTCGCTGTACCAACCGGGCAGGAGCCGGACGAGCGTGCCTGACGCGAGCAGCGGATACGCGAACGGCATCGGCAGCAGCGCGGCGCCGAGGCCGAGCTGAGCGGCCTGCGCCATCGCTTCCGGGTCGCTGAAGATGAGGCGCGGCCGCGGCGCAACCGTCTGCTCCTCGTGGCGCCGCGAGCGCAGCGCCCAGGGGCGGATGCGTCCGGTCGGCGAGGAGCGCCGCATGATCGCCTCGAACGAGGCGAGGTCGGCGGGAGTGCGCGGCGTCTCCTTGCCGGCGAGGTAGCCGGGCGAGGCGACGGCGACGAGGTGGACCGGCGCGAGCTCGCGCGCGACGACGCCCGACGGCAGCGCAAAGCCGCCGCCGATCGCGGCGTCGAACCCTTCGCCGACGATGTCGACCTGGCGATTGTCGAAGTGCCAGTCGGGAACGACGCGCGGATGGCGGGCGAGGAACTCGCGCAGGAGCGGGACCAGGAACTGACGACCGAACGCCTGGCCCATGCTGACCTTCAGCGTGCCCCCCGCCTCGTCGTCGCTGGAGCGTACGCCGGCGACGGCGCTCTGCAGCGCAGCGAGCGGGCCGTCGACCTGGCGCAGGAACCGTTCGCCCTCCTCGGTCAGTGCCAGGCGGCGCGTGCTGCGATGGAACAGCCGCACGCCGAGGCCGGCCTCGAGCCGCGCGACGTTCTTGCTGACGCCAGCCGGCGTCAGGCCGAGGATGCGCGCCGCCGCCGAGAAGCTGCCGTGCTCGGCAGTCTGCACGAAGGAGACCAGGTGCTGGACGTTGGCCATCGGAAGATCTTAAACCCTGGGTTGAAGATCATTCAAAACCGCAGGTGGTATCCGGCGCGGTCGCGGGCGTGCACACTCTCGCGGTTCGACCGCCACCCGCAACCTCAAGGAACTTTCGATGCGTGCTCGACTCGGCTTCATCCTCGCCTGCTCGGCGGCCCTTTTGTTCGCGCCGGCTGCCTCGGCGCAGGCGTTCGCGTTTCCCGGCTTCCAAGTGCGCGAGATCGCGACCAACGGCACCACCATCCACGTTCGCGCGGGCGGCTCGGGGCCGGCGGTCGTCCTGCTGCACGGCTACGGCGAAACCGGCGACATGTGGGCGCCGCTCGCCGTCGACCTTGCCCGCGACCACACCGTCGTCGTCCCCGACCTGCGCGGGATGGGGCTGTCGTCCAAGCCGAAAGGCGGCTTCGACAAGAAGAACCAGGCCGAGGACGTCGACGGCGTGCTCGCCGCGCTCGGCGTGCAGCAGGCCGACGTCGTCGCCCACGACATCGGCAACATGGTCGCGTTCCAGTTCGCACTCCGCCATGCCGAGCGGGTCCGCCGCCTGGTCGTGATCGACGCCCCGGTCCCCGGCGTCGGTCCGTGGGAGGAGATCCTCAAGAACCCGCTGCTCTGGCATTTCCGCTTCGGCGGACCCGACATGGAGCGCCTGGTCGCGGGTCGCGAGCGGATCTACCTCGACCGCTTCTGGAACGAGTTCTCGGCGTCGCCCGAGCGCTTCGGCGAAGCCGCGCGCAGGCACTACGCGAAGCTGTACGCGTTGCCCGGGGCGATGCACTCCGGATTCGCGCAGTTCGCCGCCTTCGACCAGGACGCGATCGACAACCGCGAGGCCCTGGCACGCGGGCGGCTCAAGATGCCGGTTCTGGCGCTCGGCGGAGACAAGTCGTTCGGGCCGACGATGGCGACCGTGATGCGCGCCGGCGCCGACGACGTGACCGAGGGCATCGTCCCCGACTCGGGTCACTGGATCATGGAAGAAAATCCGCGCGCGACGATCGCGCTCGTGCGCGATTTCCTGTCGCGCTGAGGACAGCACGACTGTTCCGCCCACGGAGGTTCCGGCACGCCGATTGCCTTGCGATGCGTCGCAAGGGGGGCGCCATGGACTACCACGTGGTGAAGAGCGCCGTGAACCGGTTCCTGCTCCGCTACGCCGGGTGGGACCACCGGCCGGTCTTCTTCGACATCGACGAGATCTGCCCGCAGCTGCACGAGCTCGAGAAGGCGTATCTGCAGATCCGTGCGGAGCTCGACGCGCTGCTCGCCGAGCGCGTCGAGATGCCGAACTACCACGACGTGAATCCGCCGGCGACCGAGATCTCGTCGACGACCCCGGGCCACTGGAAGGTCTACA
>DASXXO010000306.1:0-6271 GCA_036503045.1 Caldimonas sp.
CGTCCTCGTGGCCGCGGCACCACGGGAAGGTCTCGGCGACGGCCGCCGCGACCGACTTGCGCGCGTTGACCGCGCGCGAGTAGATCGCCAGGCACGTTGCTTTCTGCGGGAAGCGACGCGCGCCACCGGCCAGGCCGAGCCGCTGGCGCAGCAGGTGCATCAGGTCCTCGGAGTCGGCGCGGTCGTCGACCGTGAACGCGGCGTCGAGGCCGACCTGCGCGGCGACGCTGCGCAGCACGCGCGCGCCGACGCTGTGGAAGGTGCCGCACCACGGCAGCCGCGGCGCCGGCTGCAGGACGCCGAGGCCGAGCGCGTCGTGGAGGACGCCGCCGACGCGGCGTTCCATCTCGAGCGCAGCTCGGCGCGAGAACGTCAGCAGGAGAAGGCGCGACGGGTCGGCACCGGCCAGAACCATGCGGGCGACGCGCGCAGCAAGGGTGAGCGTCTTGCCCGAACCTGCGCCGGCGACGATCAGGAGCGGTCCGATCGCAGCGCACGGTGCCGCATCGACGCCGAACCCGGCGGCGCGCCGCTGGGCTTCGTTGAGCGCAGGCAGAAGCGCGCTGGCGCGCCCGGCGGTCGATGGCAAAGGCGGTGCGGACATGTGAAGACGTCGTCGATGCTCGGTGCGCGGACTGTAAATCCATCCAGCAGCAACGCCGCGCGAATCGTGCTCGCGTTGGCGTTCGCCGGGCTTCACTTCCGCGTCGCCCTGCCGATAGGCCTTCATGAGCTGGGTTTCGAGACTGGCCCGGCGCCGTCGCGCGACGGGAGACGAGTGACGATGGCTTCGGAATCGGGCTTGGCAAGCCTCGCCGACGGCGAGTCGCTGCCTACCCCCGCCACCGCGAGCGTTCCCTGGCAAGCCCCGAGCGCGCCGTCGGCCGAGGAGGAACGCCAAGCCCGCTTCGCGCGCCAGTTCACTGCCGAATGGGCGGCGCTCCTGTCCGGCCTGCTCGTTCTCGGCGCGCTGATCGGCTGGTCGCTGTTCAAGGCGCACGAGACGGTCGACGCAACCGAGCGCGACCGCCTGCGGGTGCAGGCGCGCGTCGTCGACGACAACGTCGGCCAGCAACTCGACGGCATGAACGGCGCGCTCGCGAGCGTGCGCGACGAGTTCCTTAGCACCCCCGTGTACAGCGTTTCGACCTTGCTGTCGGTGCGCCTGAAGGCGCTGAGCGACGCCATCCCGGGCGTCCGCTCGATGGTCCTGCTCGACGCCGAAGGAACGGTCGTGGCGAGCAGCGTCGACACCTTGCTCGGCCGCGACTTCGGCGACCGCGACTACTTCCGCGCGGCGCGCGCCGGCCGCAGCAGCGAGACGCTCTACGTCGCCACGCCGGTCAAGACCTCGATCGGCTCGTACACCGTGGTCTTCGCGCGCGCCATCCACGCGCCGAACGGGAGCTATGCGGGAGCGGTCGCCGCAGCGCTCGAGCCGGAGTACTTCAGGGTGCTGATGCGCTCGATCCTGTACGCGCCCGACATGTGGGTCTCGCTCGGTCACGGCGACGGCAAGGTGTTCGTGACGATGCCGGACGACGCCCGTCGCGCCGAGGGCGAGGCGCAGCCCGCGTGGGCCGCGCTCGGCAGGCAGCGCACCGGCCCGGGCGAAACGTCGATCGTGATCGGCACGATCGGCGGATCGAACGAGGCGCGCATGACGGCGCTCGGCCAGATCTCGCCGCCGTCGCTGCACATGGACAAGCCGCTCGTCATTGCGGTCAGCCGCGCGCTGCCCGAGCTGTTCGCGCCCTGGCGCCAGCAGGCGCTCGCCGATCTCACCTTCTTCGTCCTGCTCGGCGCCGGCGCCGCGTTCGGCCTCTACCGCGGCCAGTGGCGCCGCAAGTCGTACGCGCTGCTCGAGGTGCGTGCCGAGCGCGAGCGCCGGAAGACCGCCGAGCAGCTCGAGCTCGCGCTCGAGGGCGCCGAGCTGGGCCTCTGGGACTGGGACGTCCGCAACGACCGCTTCGATCACAACGAGGTCGTTCGTGCCCAGATCGGCTACGCGCCGGGCGAGCTCGGCGACAGCGGCGCCGCCTGGCGCAACCTCGTCCATCGCGAAGATGCCGCGCGGCTGATCTCAGCGATCGAGTCGCACTTCCAGCGCGAGAGCGCTGCCTACGAATGCGAGTTCCGGGTCCGCCACAAGGACGGGCACTGGGTATGGCTGCTCAGCCGCGGCAAGGTCGTCGAGCGCGACAGCTACGACACCCCCGTGCGCATGGCCGGCACGCATATGGATCTGACGCGCAGGATCCGCACCGAGGCACAGGTACAGCGCACCGCCGAGATGCTGCGCCGGACCGGCGAGCTCGCCAACATCGGCGGCTGGGAGCTCGACCTCGCGACGATGCGCGTCGAATGGACCGAGCAGGTGTTTCGCATCCACGAGCTGCCGCCAGGGCCGACGCCGCGTCTCGAGGACACGATGAGCTATTACGCGCCCTCTGGACGACCATCGCTGCAGGCCGCGATCGAGGCTGGGGCGCGCGAGGGCACGCCTTGGGACCTCGAGCTGCCGTTCGTCACCGCGCGCGGCAACGCGCGCTGGTTGCGTGCGCAGGGCGTCGCGATCTGCGAGGACGGCAAGCCGGTGCGGCTGCTCGGCGCGTTCCAGGACATTACCGAGAAGAAGACCAACGCGCTCGAGCTGCACCGGTTGAACGAGGAGCTGACGCGGCTGTCGACGATCGATGCGCTGACCGAGGTCGGCAATCGGCGCCTGTTCGACCTGACGCTGCGCACCGAGTGGGCGCGCGCGGCGCGTCGCGGCGGCTCGCTCGGCCTGCTGATGATCGACGTCGACCACTTCAAGGAATACAACGACCACTACGGCCACCCGGCTGGCGACGCAGTGCTGCGCCAGATCGCGCGCATGGTGGGCGACTCGGTACGGCGCGGCGGCGAGCTGGTGGCGCGCTACGGAGGCGAAGAGTTCGCGCTGCTCCTGCCGGGCGCCGACCTCGACGCAGCGCGCGTCGTCGCCGAGCGCTGCCGCCAGCAGGTGATCGACGCCAAGATCGAGCACCGTGCGTCGGCGACGTCGGCCTGGCTCGGCGTCAGCATCGGCGTCGCCAGCCAGGTGGCCTCGCCCGCGGTCGATTGCGGCGTGCTGGTCGAGATCGCCGACGCGGCGCTCTACCGCGCGAAGCGCTGCGGGCGCGGGCGGATCGAGTTCTAGCGCGCCGACGAACGGCCTTCGCACCGCGGTCCGTGCGCTGCGCACTGCCGTTCGTCGCCGATACGAACGCGTCCTACACCGGGCACGGAAAGCGCCTACCGGATGCCCCCGCGTCTTGCCCGTGTAATGAGACCACGCTACGCTGGCAGCCAACGCCGAAGGTCGCATCATGTCCATGCTCCAAGGTCTCGCGTCCACCCTCGTCGAGATGAGCTTCGTTCAATTGAGCCTGCTCTTTCTCGTGGTCGGCGCGTACTCGCTTGCGATCAATGGCTCGCTGGGCTTCGGCGCACGCAGCGCCGCGGCGAGCGTCGCATTCGCGTCGGGCGTCGGCTTTTCAACCCTGGCACCCTACTGGACGAGCGGCGCGGTCTTTTTGTCGCTGGCCGTGCTCGCGGTCGCCGGGTTCGCCGCTGCCGCGTGGATGACCGCAGCCGTGCTCGGCCTCGGTAGCGAGCGCGGACCCGTCCCGGTCAGCGAAGAACGCACCCCGGCATCCGCTCCCGCGCTGCACGCACTGCAGTTGGTGCGCGGCTTGGCGGCCGGCCTGATGCGCTCGCACTGAGCTGCGCTCAGTACCCGACGAGGACGAAGACGAGCGCGATCGCCGCCGGAAGCGCCTGCACGAACAGGATCTTGCGGCCGACGGTCGCCGCGCCGTAGACGCCGGCGACGACGACGCAGGCGAGGAAGAACACCTTGACGCCCGTTCCGGCGGCGCCGAGCGAGAGCCCCCAGACGAGGCCGGCGGCGAGAAAGCCGTTGTAGAGCCCCTGGTTGGCGGCGAGCACTTTCGACGCCGCCGCCTGCTCGGCGCTCTGGCCGAACGTGCGCAAGCCCGTCGGCTTGTCCCACAGGAACATCTCGAGGACGAGGAACCAGAGGTGCAGCAGCGCGACGAGCGCGACCAGCACGTCGGCGGCGAGCTTCATCGCGGCGCCGGGATCAGCGCGCCGCTGCGACCGGTCGCGCCTTGCGCGGCTTGCGCGCGCCCCCGTTCGCCGGCACGGCGCCGACACTCGGCCGGCGCGCCGGAGGTGCCGGCTTGGCCGCGGTGCGTGCGCGGCGCGGCTTGGCGAGCGCCGGCGCGGCCGCGACTGCGCTCGCCGCGGCCGCCGCCGACGCTGGCGCGACGAGCGCGCGCAGGGTCGTCATCGCGCGCTGCAGCTGGTGGCCCAGCTCGTGCACGTCCGGAACTGCGCGGCGGCAGGCGATCAGGCCGAAACAGAGCTGGTCGACGTGGCTCTGCACCGTGATGTTGAGCGCGATGCCGTGGACGACGATCGAGAGCGGGTAGTAGTCGGTCATCTTCGCGCCGCACAGGTAGACCGGGACACGCGAGCCGGGGACGTTCGAGATCGTCACGTTGGTGATGCGCAGCCAGTCGGCGATGCGCGAGCGGCCGTAGAGCGACGCCAGGCCGCTGATCAGCCAGGGCGAGCCGAGCGAAGGGAAGTCGGTCGGGATGACGCCGCGAAAGGTGCCCATCTCCTTCTTCATCGCCGCGGTGCCGCGCTGGATCGCCTTCAGCCGCGCGGCCGGATCGGCGAGGTCGGTGCCGAGGTCGATCAGGGTACCGGCGACCTGGTTGTTGGCCGTCGTGTCGCCTTCCTGGCGGAGCGAGATCGGCACCCCGGCGACGAGTGACTTCTCGGGCAGCTCGCGCCCCTCCTTCAGATAGGCGCGCAATGCCGTGCTGCACAGCCACAGGACGACGTCGTTGATCGACGCGCCGACCGCCTTGCCGATCGCCTTGACCTCCGGCAGCGGCAGCGAAACGGCGGCGAACGCGCGCTGATTGGTGATCGAGTGGTTGAACGGTGTCGCCGGCGCGAGCTTGAAGCGCGTCGGCGGCGCCTCGGCCTTGCGCTTGGCGCGGTCCTCGCTCGTCTCGCTGCGCCGCGTCGCAAGCGCTTGTTGGGCGGCGTCGAACGCGGTGCGCGCGACCTTGGGCAGGAGCTTGACGCTCTGCACGAGCTGCCGGAGCTGGTTCGTGAGCGCCGCTGCGAGCAGCTCGGCCACGCCCAACTGATAGGTGTTGGCGCGCGCTTCGCGCGGCGGCTTGACGGCGCGCGGATCGGGCGTCAGGTCAAACATGCTGGTCGCCATCGCGACCCCGGCCTGGCCGTCGACCGCGGCATGGTGGACCTTGCCGTAGAAGCCGATCCGGCCGTCGGCGAGGCCTTCGATGATGTAGAACTCCCAGAGCGGGCGGCTGCGGTCGAGGAGCATCGAGTGCAGCCGCGCGGCCGAGGCCTCGAGCTGCTCCAACGTGCCGGGCTTGGGCAGCACCATGTAGCGCACGTGATAGTCGAGGTCGATGTCGTCGTCGTGGATCCACACCGGATTGGCTAGGTCGAACGGCATCAGCGCGAGCTTCCTCGTGAATACCGGCGCCAGGTGCATGCGCTTGGCGACGTGCTCCTTGACCGACTCGTAGAAGCCTTCGCCGCGGTAGCCCGCCGGCGGTTCGAACAGGTTCAGGCTGCCGACGTGCATCGGCATCTCGGCGCTTTCCATGTGCAGGAAGGCGCCGTCGACGATGCTCAGGTGTTTCATCTGGGTCATGGCACGGCTCCCGGGGTTGCCAGCGTTGTAACTCCTCGGCCGGCGCGACGACAGCGGGCTTGCACGGTGGCGCAAAATCGGGCCGATGGACCGCAACCCCGGTGGCGGCGCGGCGCGAGGCGCCGAAAGGCGCGCCTTCTATGAGCGCATCGACGCCCTCGGCCTGACGCCGCTCTGGGAGGTGCTCGGCGCGCTCGTTCCGCCGCAGCCGAAGAGCCCGGTCGCCCCGGTCCACTTCCGCTACGACTCGGTGCGTCCGCACGTCATGGAAGCCGGCCGCCTGATCAGCGCCGAGGAGGCCGAGCGGCGCGTCCTCGTGCTCGAGAATCCGGCGCTGCGCGGCCAATCGTGCATCACGCAGTCGCTCTACGCCGGACTGCAGCTGATCCTGCCCGGCGAGGTCGCGCCGGCGCACCGTCACACGCAGTCGGCGCTCCGCCTCGTACTCGACGGCGAAGGCGCGTACACCGCAGTCGACGGCGAGCGCACGACGATGCGCTACGGCGACTTCATCATCAC
>DASXXO010000307.1:0-7690 GCA_036503045.1 Caldimonas sp.
GCAGCCTGCCCGGAACGCTGCTCGGCGGCTTGCTGATCGGCGTCGCTTCGGGCCTGACGACGGTCTTCTTCCCCTCGGCAACCGAGGCCGTGATGTACGTGATGATGGGCCTCGTGCTCCTGGTCCGGCCGCGCGGCCTGCTCGGCGAGGAAGGGAGAACGCAGTGAACCTGGCCCGCGACAAGCTCGCCTGGAACGCGGTCCTCTGGATCGTGCTCCTGACGATGCCGTACTGGATGAACGCGATCGGCGGCTACACCGAGCTGGCGGTGCGCGTCGTCGTTCTCGGCCTGGGGGCGATGGCGCTCAACTTCCTGCTCGGCTTCACCGGCGTGCTCTCGTTCGGCCACGCCGCCTACTTCGGCCTCGGCGCGTACGGCGCGGCGATGGCGATCAAGTTCCTGCTGCCGAGCACGCCGTTCGCGATCCTCGTCGGCGTCGTCACCGGAACCGTGGCGGCGGCGATCATCGCCGCGCTGATCGTCAAGCTGCGCGGCGTCTACTTCGCGATGGTGACGATCGCCTTCGGCCAAGTCTTCTACTTCATCGCCTTCCGCTGGAACTCGGTCACCGGCGGCGACGACGGCGTCACCGGCTGGCACCGCGAGCCGCTGCGCCTGGGCCTGGCGACGCTCGACATCGCCGGCAACGACAAGGCCTTCTACTACCTCGCGCTCGCCTTCTTCGCCGCGGCGGTGGGCATCATGGCGCTCTTGCTGCGCTCGCCGCTCGGGCGCACCCTGATCGCGATCCGCGAGAACGAGCGGCGGGCGCGCTACCTCGGCATTCCGGTCGAGCAGCACATCTGGATCGCCTTCGTCATCTCGGGCTTCTTCGCCGCGCTCGCGGGAACCTTCTACGCGCTGCTCAGCAACTTCACCGACCCGCGCTCGCTGCACTGGACGCTCTCGGGCAACTTCGTGATCATGGCCGTGCTCGGCGGCATGCGCTCGTTCTGGGGGCCGCTGATCGGCGCCGCGATCTTCGTCGTCCTGCAGGACTACGTGTCGAGCCACACCCAGAACTGGATGTCGATCATCGGCCTCTTCTTCGTTCTCGTCGTCACCTTCTTCCCGCGCGGAGTACTCGGAATCATCAAGCGCAGGGTCGCATCGTGAGCCTGCTGCGCGTGCAGGACGTGTCGCGCCACTTCGGCAGCCTGGTCGCCGTCGACCACGTCTCGATGACGGTCGAGCCCGGCGAGCTGCGCGCCGTGATCGGTCCCAACGGCGCCGGCAAGACGACCTTCTTCAACATGATCAGCGGTTTCTTTCCGCCGACCCACGGAACGATCGTCTTCGACGAGCAGGACATCACCGCCTGGCCGGCGCACAAGCGCGTCGCCGCCGGCATGGCGCGCACCTTCCAGATCACCGAGATCTTCCCCGAGCTGAGCGTGCGCGAGAACCTGCGCATCCCGGTCGAGGTGGCCGCGGGCATGCGCCTGTGGCCGTGGCTGTCGCGCGCCGCCGACCGGAAGATCCGCGCCCGCCTCGACGAGCTGCTGGCGATGGGTGGCCTCGCCGAGAAGGCCGATCGTCTCGTCGGCGAGCTCGCGCACGGCGACCAGCGCGCCACCGAGATCATGATGTCGCTGGCGCTGAACCCGCGCCTGCTCCTGCTCGACGAGCCGACCGCCGGCATGGGCGACCAGGAGACCTACGAGGTGACGCGGCTGATCCGGCGTCTGCACCGCGACAGCAAGCTCACCATCGTGCTGATCGAGCACGACATGCGCGTCGTCTTCCACCTCGCCGACCGCATCATGGTGCTCGCCGAGGGCGCACTGCTCGCCGAGGGCACGCCCGACGAAATCGCCCGCGACGAGCGCGTCCAGGCCGCTTACCTCGGGAAGACCGAATGAACGTGCTGGAAGCGCAGGGCCTGGAGACTTACTACGGCAAGAGCCACATCCTGCATGGCGTCGGCCTGACCGTGAAGGAGGGCGAGATCGTCGCCCTCCTCGGCCGCAACGGCGCCGGCAAGTCGACCACGCTGCGCAGCCTGATCGGCCTGACCCACCCGCGCCAGGGGAAGATCACGATCTTCGGGCAGGAGACGACGACCTGGTCGCCGAACCGCGTCGCCTGCCTCGGCGTGGGGTTCGTTCCCGAAGGCCGGCGCATCTTCGCCAATCTGAGCGTCGACGAGAACCTGCGCGTGCCGATCGAGCGCAGCGGGCCCTGGACGATCGCTCGTGTCTACGAGTTGTTCCCGCGCCTTGCCGAACGGAAGGGCAACAAGGGCCGCCAGCTCTCCGGCGGCGAGCAGGAGATGCTCGCGATCGGACGCGCGCTGCTCCTCAATCCGCGCCTGCTCATGCTCGACGAGCCGTCGCAAGGCCTCGCCCCGCTGATCGTCAAGCAGGTCTTCGAAGTCGTCGCCGCAGCACGCCGGGAGGGCATCTCGGTCCTGCTGGTCGAGCAGAACGTGCGTGCCGCAGTCGAGATCGCCGATCGCGCGTACGTGCTCGAGAACGGCAGCATGGCCTACGAGGGCCCCGCGGCGGAGTTCGCGCGAGACGAGGAGCGCGTGCGCGCCCTGGCCGGAGCAAGCGCCGAAAGCTGGGACGCGGTCGACTGATCTGGCGGGCGCGAGCAACGCGCATGACCGCTGCGCGTTGCGCAGCGTGCAAGAATCTCGGCCACCTTTCAGCCGCTGCTCTGCCGTGAACCTCGTCTTTCCGCACACTTTCGTGCCGTGGTTCCGCACCGTGGCGCCGCACATCCACGCCTATCACGGCAAGACCTTCGTGGTGGCGATCGCCGGCGAGCTGATCGCCGCCGGCAAGCTCGCCTCGTTCGCGCAGGACCTCGCGATCCTGCAGGCGATGGGGATCAAGATCGTCCTGGTCCACGGCTTTCGGCCGCAGGTCAACGAGCAGCTGCAGTCGAAGGGGCACCCTTCGCGCTACAGCCACGGCATGCGGATCACCGATCCGGTCGCGCTCGACAGCGCGCAGGAGGCGGCCGGCCAGTTGCGCTTCGAGATCGAGGCGGCGTTCTCGCAAGGGCTGCCGAACACCCCGATGGCCAACGCGATCGTGCGGGTCGTCTCGGGCAACTTCCTGACCGCGCAGCCGGTCGGCGTCGTCGACGGCGTCGACTTCATGCACAGCGGCGTGGTCCGCAAGGTCGACGCGGTGGCGATCCGCCGTGCGATCGACATCGGCGCGCTGCTGCTGCTCTCGCCGTTCGGCTTCTCGCCGACCGGCGAAGCGTTCAACCTGATGATGGAAGACGTCGCGACGAGCACGGCGATCGCCCTGCAGGCCGACAAGCTTCTCTTCGTCACCGAGGTTGCCGGGATCCACGAGGATCCGGCCAACCCCGAGTCGCCGATCGACACCGAGCTCGCGCTGGCCGACGCCGAAAAGCTGCTTGCGTCGCTGCCGCCGCCGCTGGTGCCCACCGACACGGGCTTTTACCTGCGCCACTGCGTCCGTGCGTGCCGCGGCGGCGTCGAGCGCTCGCACATCCTGCCGTTCGCGATCGACGGCGCGCTCCTGATGGAGGTGTTCACGCACGACGGCATCGGCACCATGGTCGTCGACGAGAAGCTCGAGAGCCTGCGCCAGGCGACCGCCGACGACATCGGCGGCGTGCTGCAGCTGATCGAGCCGTTCGAGCGCGACGGCACGCTCGTCAAGCGCGGCCGGACCGAGATCGAGCGCGACATCGGCAACTACACCGTGATCGAGCACGACGGCGTGATATTCGGCTGCGCCGCGCTCTACCCTTACCCGGAAAGCAAGACCGGCGAAATGGCGGCCTTGACGGTATCCGCGCATGTCCAGAGCCAGGGCGACGGCGAGCGGATATTGAAGCGGGTCGAGCAGCGCGCCCGTGCGCTCGGCCTGGAGAGTATCTTCGTGCTGACGACGCGGACCATGCACTGGTTCCTCAAGCGCGGTTTCGTCCAGGTCGATCCCGACTGGCTCCCGGAGGCGCGCAAGCGCAAATACAACTGGGACCGGCGCTCGCAGGTATTCGTCAAAAAACTCGGCTGAGCGCAGTATCGACCGAAAAACTCGCGGCTCGCCCGCGACGGAGAGAACGATGGCAAGAACGGTGCAATGCGTATATCTGAAGCGCGAGGCGGAGGGGCTCGATTTCGCGCCCTATCCCGGCGAGCTCGGCAAGCGGATCTACGCCTCTGTCAGCAAGGAAGCGTGGGCGGCCTGGATGAAGCACCAGACGATGCTGGTCAACGAGAACCGCCTCAATCTCGCCGACCAGCGGGCGCGCCAATACCTGGCGCGCCAGATGGAGAATTTCTTTTTCGGCGGCGGCGCCGACCATCCGAGCGGATACGTGCCACCGACGACGTGAATCTCTCGTAGAATTTCGAGCGCTGCAAGGTTCTCAAAACTCGAAACGAAGGATTCCCCGTGGCGACCCTCCATGAATTGATGGCCCAGCGCGAGGCGCTCGAGCGCCAGATCGAGCAAACCAAGAAGCAGGAGCGCGGCGAGGCGATCGAAAGGGTGCGGGCGCTGATGGCCGAATATGGCTTGACGGTGGCCGACCTCGGGAGCCGGTCGAGCTCGGGCAAGGCGAAGAAATCCAAGTCGAGCGGCAACAAGGTGGCGGCCAAGTACCGCAACACCTCGACCGGCGAAACCTGGAGCGGCCGGGGCCTTCAGCCGCGCTGGCTGAAGGCGGCGCTCGCCGGCGGCCGCAAGCTCAGCGACTTCGCGGTCTAGCGCGCCGGCCGGCCTGCCGGCGTGCTGCGGCTCGCCATGAGCGAGCGAAAATAGGCGGACCTCCCGAATTCGATCGGCCGTGGCGCGCGCAGCGCGCGGCTCGTGTCGATCCATGATCCCGCCGACCTTCGTCCACGAGCTTCTTTCCCGGGTCGACATCGTCGAGGTGGTCGGCCGTTCGGTCGAACTGAAGCGCGCCGGGTCGACGTGGAAGGGCCTGTGCCCGTTCCACGGCGAGAAATCGCCGAGCTTCACCGTCTCGCCGTCGCGCCAGACCTACCACTGCTTCGGCTGCGGCGTGCATGGCAACGCGATCGGCTTCCTCATCGAGCAGCACGGCATGGGCTTCGTCGATGCCGTGCGCGATCTCGCCCAGCAGGCCGGGTTGACCGTTCCGGAGACCGCGAGCACGCCGGGCGAGCGCGAGGAAGCGGCGCGGCTGAAGCAGAAACAGCTCACGCTCAGCGATGTCCTCGCGCGCGCCGCCGAAGGCTACCGGCGCAACCTGAAGACGAGCGAGCGCGCGATCGCCTACCTCAAGGGCCGTGGCCTCAGCGGCGAGATCGCCGTCCGTTTCGGCCTCGGGTATGCGGCCGACTCTTGGCGCGGCCTGGCGAGCATTTTCGCGAGCTACGACGACCCGTTGCTTGAGGAAAGCGGCCTCGTCATCTTCCATGCCGACGAGCCAAGCCCGGGCGACGACGCCGACGCGCCGGCCGGCAAACGCTACGACCGCTTCCGCGACCGCATCATGTTCCCGATCCGCTCGGTGCAAGGCCCGGTGATCGGCTTCGGCGGCCGGGTCCTCGATCGCGGCGAGCCGAAGTACCTCAACTCGCCCGAGACACCGGTGTTCAGCAAGGGGCACGAGCTCTACGGCCTGTTCGAGGCTCGCACGGCAATCCGCCAGCGCGGCTATGCGCTGGTCGTCGAAGGCTACATGGACGTCGTCGCGCTGGCGCAGGCGGGCTTCGAGAACGCCGTGGCGACGCTCGGCACCGCGTGCACGGCGGAGCACGTGCAAAAGCTCGTGCGCTTCACCGACTCGGTCGTCTTCAGCTTCGACGGCGACGCCGCCGGGCGCCGGGCCGCGGGCCGCGCGCTCGAGGCGTGCCTGCCGCACGCCGATGCCACGCGCACCTTCCGCTTTCTCTTCCTGCCCGACGAGCACGATCCGGACAGCTTCGTGCGCGAGCACGGCGCAGCGGCGTTCGAGGATTCGGTTGCGCGCGCGGTGCCGCTGTCGCGCCAGATCGTCGCCGCTGCCTCGCAGGGGCTCGATCTCGCGACTGCCGAAGGCCGCGCGCGCTTCCTGGCCAACGCAAGGCCGGTCTGGTCGGCATTGCCGGACGGGATGCTGAAGCGCCAGCTGCTCGGCGAATTCGCCTCACGCGGCGCCTTGCCGATCGACGAGCTCGCTGCAGCCTGGCAGGCACCGCGGATCGTCGGCGCCCGGCCAGCGTCGCTCGGACGCTCCGGACGGCCGAGCCGACACGCGCGGGCCGCGATGCGCCAGCCGGCGGACCGACTCGCCTGGATGCTGCTGCTCGAGAGCGGTTGGTGGGACAAGCTCACGGCGGCCGACCACTCGGTGCTCTGCGCCCTGCCCGGCTGGCACGGCGAGCTGTTCCGCTTTCTCGACCGCGAGACCGCCGAGCGCGGCGCGCAACCGTGGGCAGTGCTGCGCGAGCGGCTCGCCGGCGAGTCTTGGGCGACCGCGGCGCTCGCCGTCGTCGACGCAGAGGACCCGGCCATCGAGCCGATCGAGGACGATCTGGCGCGATCTCTCCGCCAGCTGCGCGCCGCCCCTGAGCAGCAGGATCTGATGCGCGTCCTCGGCCGGATTTGAGCTCTGCGCCGGCCGGCGTTGTATAATTAAAGGCTAATTGCGATCGCGGCAAGCGTGACGGCAGCACCTCCGGGCCCGGCCACCCTCCGAAAGAGGGTCATCCCCCAAGGCCACCTTTTCCCGCAAGGGCTGCAGCATCCGACCGGCGAACCTCTTCAGGTTGCCTCGTCAGTCACCCCGCTCCGGCTCGACCGGCGTTTGACCTCATGAGGTCGCGCCGCGCCGCGCCGGCTTCGCGCCGACTGAACTTGAATTTCGCATGAGAGTGCGCAGTTCGACATCTGGGCCCGCCGAGGTGCGGCCCATCACGATCCGAGGAAACGCATGATCGCCAAGAAGCCCGCCCCGTCGAAAGCCGCCCGCCCGGCCGCCAAAGCCAAGCCCGCCGCTGTCGTCGAGCTGAAGAAGAAAGCTCCGGCGGCCAGCAAGGCCGCCGAGCTCGAGGGCAAGGGCAAGGGTCCGGCCGCGAAGAAGGGCAAGGGCGACGACAAGGGCGCCAAGCCCGACACGTCCGACGTCGACCTCTCGGATCTCGAGTCGGATCTCGAAGGAGAGCCGGTCCCGGCCGAGGTCGAGACTGCCGCCAAGGCCAAGCCGCTGCGCATGAAGGTCAGCCGCGCCAAGGAACGCGCGCTGATGCGCGAGTTCGGGCTCGACGAGACCCAGCTCACCGAAGAGGAGGTCGCCAAGCGCCGGCAGGAGCTGAAGACGCTCATCAAGATGGGCAAGACGCGCGGCTTCCTGACCCACCAGGAGATCAACGACCACCTGCCCGAGAAGCTTGTCGACCACGAGATCCTGGAGGCGATCGTCTCGATGCTCAACGACATGGGCATCGCCGTCTACGAGCAGGCTCCCGACGCTGCGACGCTCTTGATCGCTGGCGGCGGCGCGACCACCGCGACCGAGGAAGAGGCCGAGGAGGCCGCCGAGGCGGCGCTGTCGACCGTCGATTCCGAGTTCGGCCGCACGACCGACCCGGTGCGCATGTACATGCGCGAGATGGGCACCGTCGAGCTGCTCACCCGCGAAGGCGAGATCGAGATCGCCAAGCGCATCGAAGGCGGCTTGCAGGCCATGATGTTCGCCATCAGCGCCTCGCCGACCACGATTGCCGAGATCTTGAGCTATGCCGAC
>DASXXO010000308.1:0-4796 GCA_036503045.1 Caldimonas sp.
GACGCGCCAGCAGCCGCTCAACAACATCGCGCGCGTGGCCACGCAGGCCATGGCAGGCATCTTCGGCGGCCTGCAGTCGCTCCACACCGACGCCTACGACGAGGCCTACGCGACGCCGGGCGAAGCCGGCGCGCGGATCGCCGTCGCGACCCAAAACATCTTGCGCGAGGAAGCGCACCTCACCGACGTCATCGATCCGCTCGGCGGCTCGTTCTACGTCGAGTCGCTCACGGACCGGATGGAAGAAAAGATCGTCGCGATCATGAAGACGGTCGACGACGCGGGCGGCATGTACAAGGCAGTGGAGGCGGGGCTCGTGCAGCGCACGATCGGCGCTTCGGCGATGCGCTTCCAGCAGCGCATCGAGTCGGGCGAGCAGGCCGTCGTCGGCGTCAACAAGTACCGCGCCGACGACGAGACGGAGCACCGGCCGCCCGTCGAACGCCCCGACGCAGAGGCGATGCGGCGTCACTGCGCCGAGTTCGTCGCCGCGAAGGCGCAGCGCTCGCCGACGGCGGTCGCGCACGCGCTCGACGAGCTCACGCGCGCGGTCGAGCAGCCCGACGGCAACGTCTTCGGCGCGGTCGTCGACGGCGCGCGCGCCGGCCTCACCAACGGGGAGATCTGCTCGCGGCTGCGGCGCGACCTCGGCTTCGGCCAGCCGCTCGTCATCGTCTGACGTGGCCGCCTCGTCCACCGCGGCGAGCCTGGCCGACCGCGCCACCGCGGGCGACCGGCGAGCTCTTGCGCGCCTGCTGAGCCTGGTCGACGACGACGCTCCCGGCGCACACGACGCGGCGGCGCGCCTGGCCGCGCGCGCCGCCCGCGCCTGGGTCGTCGGCGTCACCGGCGTTCCCGGCGGCGGCAAGTCGACGCTGGTCGACGCGCTGATCGGCGCGTGGCTCGCCCAAGGACACACGATCGCCGTGATCGCGATCGATCCATCGAGCCCGGTGAGCGGCGGCGCGCTGCTCGGCGACCGCATCCGCATGAGCGCGAACGCGGCGCACGAGAACGTCTTCATCCGCTCGTTTTCGGCCCGCGGCGAGCTCGGCGGGCTCTCGCGCGCCGCGCGCGCCGCCGTCGACTGCTTCGACGCGTGCGGCTTCGACCGTGTGATCGTCGAGACCGTCGGCACCGGCCAGTCCGAGACGTCGATCGTCGCCCTCGCCGACACCCGCGTCGTCGTCTGCCCGCCGGGCCTCGGCGACGACGTGCAGGCGATCAAGGCCGGGATGCTCGAGATCGGCGATGTGCTCGCGGTCAGCAAGGGCGACCTGCCGCTCGCCGCCCAGACCGCGCACGAGCTGCGCGACATGCTGGCGCTGCGACAGCGCGCGCTCGGCGCCTGGCAGCCGCGCGTCGTCGTCGTCAGCGCGCTCGCCAAGACGGGGCTCGACGAGCTCGGCGCCGCGCTCGACGCGCACCGCGCAGCAGCCGGCACCGGTCGGAGGCGCCGCGGCGAGGCGGCGCCGCGGTCAGGACCGCGGCGGCAACCGGCCGGAAAGCTCGACGCGGCTCGCCACGCCGGCGCCCCGGCGCCCGCCGACGTCGCCGCGTGGCGCGATCGGATCGCCGGCCTGGTCGCGAGCGACGGCCTCTGCGCCACCCTCGGCATCGTGTTCCGCGACGGCGGACCCGGGCGCGCCGAAGTCGCGCTGACGGTCGACGCGCGCCATCTCAACTTCAACGGCGGCTGTCACGGCGGGGCGATCTTTGCCCTCGCGGATTCGGCGTTCGGGCTGGCGTCGAATTCGCACGGGCCGGTCGCCGCAGGCATCGACGCCCACATCACGTTCCAGGCAGCGGTCGGCGCCGGCGACACGCTCGTCGCACGCGCCGTCGAAGTGCAGCGCAGCCGCAGGATCGGCGTCTACCGGATCGACGTCGTGCGCGAGGACGCGACCGGAGAGACCTCGGTCTCGAGCTTCACCGGAACCGTCTACGTCAAGGGCTGACACCGCGCAGCGGCGGGCGCCGCTCGTCGGCGGCAGGGATACACCCGAGGGTGTTCTCCCCTAGTTTGCCTGTGCAAGGTCAACACGGCGGCGGAATTTTTCCTACAGTCCGCGCACCGCTCCGGCCGGCGCGGCGCTCCGCCGCGTCCATCCGCATCGCACCGTGCAGACCACCTTTCCCCGTCTCCTGCTCGAGCACGCCGCGGCAAGGCCCGCGGCGCCGGCGCTGCGTGAGAAGGAATTCGGCATCTGGCAGACGCTCAGCTGGCGCGCCTTGCTCGAGCTCGTCCAGGCACTCGCCGGCGGGCTTGCCGAGGCGGGGCTCAAGCGCGGCGAGCACCTGGTCGTGGTCGGCGAGAACCGACCGCGCCTCTACGCGTCGATGCTCGCAGCGCAGGCGCTCGGCGCGATCCCCGTGCCGCTCTACCAGGACGCGGTCGCGACCGAGTTCGCCTTCCCGATCGCCAACGCCGACGTCGCCTTTGCGATCGTCGAGGACCAGGAGCAGGTCGACAAGCTGCTCGAGGTGCGTGGCCAGTGTCCGAGCCTCGCGCGCATCTGGTTCGACGACCCGAGGGGGCTGCGCCACTACGGCGAGCCCGGTCTTGCCGCGCTCGATGCGCTGGTCGAGTGCGGACGCGCGTTCGGCGGCGCCAATCCGGGCTTTTTCGCCGAGGAGGTCGCCAAGACGCGGCCCGACGATGTCGCGGCGATGTTCTTCACCTCGGGGACGACCGGCAAGGCCAAAGGCGTCGTCCACACCCACGACACGCTGATCGACCGTGCGCGTGCCGGCGCGCGTTTCGACAAGCTGACCGACAAGGACGAGGTCCTCGCCTATCTGCCACCCGCCTGGGTCGGCCAGAACATCTTCTCGTACGCCCAGTGGCTCGCCTGCGGCTACGTGGTCAACTGCCCGGAGTCGGCGAACACGGTGACGCTGGACCTGCGCGAGATCGGACCGACCTACTACTTTGCGCCGCCACGGGTCTTCGAAAGCCTGCTGACGAACGTGACGATCCGCATGGAGGACGCAGCGCGGCCGAAGCGCTGGCTGTTCGACCGCTGCATGGCGCTCGCCCGCCGCGTCGGCCCGGCGCGGATGGACGGACGCCCGATCGGCCTCGTCGACCGCGTCGCCTGGGCGATCGGCAACGTCCTCGTCTACGCCCCGCTGAGGAACACCTTGGGCTTCTCGCGCGTGCGCGTCGCCTACACCGCGGGCGAGGCGATCGGTCCCGACCTGTTCGTCTTCTATCGCTCGATCGGCATCAACCTCAAGCAGCTCTACGGATCGACCGAGACCGCGGTTTTCGTCTGCCTGCAGCCCGACCACGAGGTGAAGAACGACACCGTCGGCGTGCCGATCGAAGGCGTCGAGATCAAGGTGAGCGAGTCGGGCGAGGTGCTGGTGCGCTCGCCGGGGCTGCTCAAGGAGTACTACAAGGATCCGGCGGCCACCGCCGAGGTGCTCAGCGCCGACGGCTGGTACCGCACCGGCGACGCCGGGTTCATCGACGTTTCGGGCCATCTCAAGATCATCGACCGCGCGAAGGACGTCGGCCGGATCGTCGGCGGCGCCAACGACGGCGCCCTGTTCGCGCCCAAGTACGTCGAGAACAAGCTCAAGTTCTTCCCGTACATCAAAGAGGCGGTGGCGTTCGGCGACAAGCGCGAGAAGGTGTGCGCGTTCATCAACGTCGACATGGAGGCGGTCGGCAACTGGGCCGAGCGGAGGAACCTCCCCTACAGCAGCTACGCCGACCTCGCGCAGAAGCCCGCCGTGCTCGACCTCGTGCGCGAGTGCGTCGAGAAGGTCAACGCCGACCTCGCGGCGGACGAGCGGCTCGCGGGCAGCCAGGTCAGCCGCTTCCTGGTCCTGCACAAGGAGCTCGACGCCGATGACGGCGAGCTGACGCGGACGAGAAAGGTCCGGCGCGGCTTCGTCGCCGAGCGTTACCGCGTTCTCGTCGACGCGCTCTACGGCGGCAAGGCCGAGCAATACATCGAGACCGAGGTGAAGTTCGAGGACGGGCGCACGGGCAGGATGCAAGCGACGCTGCGCATCGTCGACGTGCCGACGTTCGCCTCGGTGGGCAGGGCTGCGTGATGACGAGGCGCCGGACGGGCGACGTCATCCTCGACGTCAGCAACATCAGCCTGCGCTTCGGCGGCGTCAAGGCGCTCACCGACGTCACGTTCGACGTCCGCGAGCACGAGATCCGGGCGATCATCGGCCCGAACGGCGCCGGCAAGAGCTCGATGCTCAATTGCATCAACGGCGTCTACCAGCCGCAAGAAGGCTCGATCAGCCTGCGCGGCAGGACCTTCCACCGCATGAACCCGCGCGAGGTCGCCAGGATGGGCGTTGCGCGCACGTTCCAGAACCTCGCCCTGTTCAAGGGCATGAGCGTGCTCGACAACATCATGACCGGCCGCAACCTGAAGATGCGCACGAACCTGTTCCAGCAGGCGGTCCGCCTCGGCGCCGCGGAACGCGAGGAAACCGCGCACCGGCGCGTCGTCGAAGGGATCATCGAGTTCCTCGAGATCCAGCCCTATCGCAAGAGCCCGGTAGGAAAGCTCGCCTACGGCCTGCAGAAACGCGTCGACCTCGGCCGCGCCCTCGCCATGGAGCCCGAGGTGCTCCTCCTCGACGAGCCGATGGCCGGCATGAACGTCGAGGAAAAGCAGGACATGAGCCGCTTCATCCTCGACGTCAACGACGAGTTCGGCACGACGATCGTACTGATCGAGCACGACATGGGCGTCGTGATGGACATCTGCGACCGCGTCGTCGTGCTCGACTACGGCCGCAAGATCGGGGACGGCACGCCG
>DASXXO010000309.1:0-2168 GCA_036503045.1 Caldimonas sp.
GCGGGCGCGATCGGCACCTCGCTCTTCACGACCGTGTGGGAGAACCGCGCGGCGCTGCACCATGCAGAGCTCGCCGAGCAGATCAACAACGCGAGCAACGCGGCGACCGCGACGCTGGGTCAGCTCGGTGCGAGCGGGCTCGACCAGGCGCAGGCGCTGGCGACGGTCAACCGCATGATCGACCAGCAGGCGTACACGCTCGCGGTGGACGACCTGTTCTTGCTCTCTGGAATGCTGTTCGTGGCCCTGCTCGTCCTCGTCTGGGCGACCAAGCCGGTGAAGAACGTCGCCGTCGGCGCCGCCGGCGCTCATTGAGCGCACACCGGGAGCGCTTCAGAGGACGAGGCGCGCCGCGTAGCCGGTCATCTCGAGGTAGCCGCGGCCGACGCGCCTGCCCGCGGCGTCGCTGAGCAGCGCCAGTCCTTCCCAGTAGATCGCGCCGGTGCTGGCGCGGCTGTCGAGCTCCTGCGCCTCGAGCAGCGCGCGCACGAGAAAGCGACCGGCCGGCGTCGCGACCTGCCACTCGACCGGATAGCGCGCTCCCGATACCGGGCTCGTCCACGCGCGGCCCGGAACGAAGCTCACTTCGTCGGCGCCGAAGTCGCGCGTCGCGCCGCCCGCGGCGCGATGGCTTCCGCCTGCCCAGAGCGTGCTGCCGTCGTTCCTGCGCATGCGAAAGGCCATCAGCGCGCCGCCGTCGTCGAGGTTCATGCCGATCCAGTCCCAGCCGACGGCGTCGGCCTCGAGGTAGGAGTCGCTCCATTCGTGGTCGAGCCAGGCGCGGCCGCCCACCGCGCTCGCCTTGCCGTCGAGCGCGAGCGTTCCCGACACCGCGAGCTGCGGTTCGCTGTAGTAGCGGCTCGTCGAAGCAGGCTGCGGGCCCTTGCGCGACACGCCGCCGCGGCCTTGCAGCAGCACCGGCTGGGTCGCGTCGAGCGCGAGGTCGAACGCGAATCCGGCGTCGTCGCTCGTCGCGTGTGCGGCGTAGCGGCTGCCGCCGGCGACATCAGTCCGCGTCAGGCGCCAGCGGTCCAGAACGAGCGCCGTGTCGCGCTCGGACGTTTCGGCGATCGCAAAGCCGCTGCGCGCGATGCGCTGGTCGTGGCGCAGGCGTCGCGCATCGAGGTCGCTGACGGCAGCGTGCGCGAACAGCAGCTGGCGCGCGGCGAAGCGGCTCGGATGGTCGCGTGGCACAGTGGTCCGCGTGCGAAAGAACGTGATCTGGAAGCCCCAGAGGCGCGGGCCCGATTCGAGCGCGCCGGTGACATACCACCATTCGATGCCGCTCGCCGGATGCGCGCCGAAATCGGCCGGCAGGCGGATCGCCGCCGGCACGCCAGCGCCCGGCACCGCCTCCTCCGCGGCAGCCGCTTCGCCAACGACGAGTCCGGTGGGGGCAGCGCAGAGCGCGGCGAGGACGAAGCGGCGCGATGGCATGCGCAAGGATCGCATGGGGCGGCCGAGCGTTGCTCGTGTCGCGTCGGCGCATCGGGCAACGCCCGCTTGAAGGCGCTGATCGTTTCCACTAGTCTGGCCTCCGGCTCGCCACGCCGCGCGCCCGCCCGCGCCACCCCCTCGCAATTACAAGGAATCGCCATGCCGCGCTCGTCTTCCCGCCCGCTCGTCGTCGCCGCGTCCGCCGCGGCCGTCACCGCCGCCTTCCTCGCGGCCTGCGCCGGCGGGATGTCCTCGATGTCGTCCGGCGGCATGTCGGCGTCGCCGGACATGAGCTTCTTCGTCTCGAGCAGGGGCTCGGGTCGCGGCGGCGATCTCGGCGGCCTCGCCGGCGCCGACCAGCTCTGCAGCTCGCTCGCCTCGGCCGCGGGCGCCGGCGGCAAGACCTGGCGCGCCTACCTGAGCACCCAGGGCTCGGGCAGCGTCAATGCGCGCGACCGCATCGGCGCCGGCCCGTGGCGCAACGCCAAGGGCGTCGTCGTCGCCCAGAACGTGAGCGAGCTGCACGGCAACAACAACCTCACCAAGCAGACCGCGCTCACCGAGAAAGGCGAGGTCGTCAACGGCCGCGGCGACACGCCGAACATGCACGACATCCTGACCGGCTCGCAGCCCGACGGGACCACGATCAAGGGCGAGGTCGACACCACCTGCGGCAACTGGACGAGGAGTGGCGACGGCGCCGCCATGCTCGGCCACAGCGACCGCACCGG
>DASXXO010000310.1:0-7163 GCA_036503045.1 Caldimonas sp.
ACGTGCGACGATATGAACGAGATGCCGTGATCTCCTTCGAGGAGGAGAGATTCCTTGATGGCTGCAGCAATGGGCCCGCCGTAGACAGAGGCGATGACCTCCAGTGCATAGATCATGCCGAGCACTGAACAGGCATTGCGGCGGTCTGCAGACCAGTAGTTGTATCCATTCAGGGCGAGCATCGCGTTGCTTGGCACGTACCGAAGTACTTCTTGTCGCGTGACTCCGACCACCTCCAAGTCATTGACGACCCATTCGTCGTGCCCCTTCTCTTCCTTCATGTGGTCGTAAAGGAAGTGGCGAATGTGCGAGTGGCCGGCGCCGATACGACTCGCGGCGGCAGCACATGTAGGATTGAAGTGCCAGACGACGTGGTAGAGCTCCAGCAGCAAGCGGCGATATCGCTCGGTGGACAAGCCGTTGGCGACGATTTCGAGTACACGCGGGTTGGTTTCGAAGCGGCGACGCGCTTCGTCGGTATGGGTGACCAGAGTAATGAAGAATGGCGACACGGCTGTGGTAGAGATCTCGACGCGGGGTATTGTCGCCGGCAACGCATGGACGAGCCGAAGTCGAGCGTCTGACAAGCGCGAAGCCACCCTTGCGTGCGAAAAAGTACGTGCTTGGCTCGCGTGCATCGGTCGGGTTTGCTCCGGAATGAGACGATCGATATGCCTGTAGGTCTTTCGCATCCGATCGGCGACGCTCTTTGCCAGATCCGGGGCGTCTCGCTCGGCATCGCCATGGCCGGTATCCGCAAGCCGAACCGGCGCGACCTGCTCGTCGTCGCGCTCGAGCCGGGCGCCTCGGTGGCGGGCGTGTTCACGTCGAATCGTTTCTGCGCTGCACCCGTGCAGTTGTGCCGCGAGCATCTGGCACTCGGTGGCGAGGTGCGCGCGCTGCTCGTCAATACGGGCAACGCCAACGCCGGCACCGGCGCCGACGGGCTGGCGCGGGCGCGCTCGACGTGCGCCGCGCTGGCGCGCCTGATCGGCTGCCGGCCCGAGCAGATACTGCCGTTTTCCACCGGCGTGATCATGGAGACGCTGCCGCACGAGCGGATCGAGAGCGCGCTGCCGGCCGCGCTCGCGGCGGCAGCGCCGGACCGCTGGGTCGACGCAGCCGAGGCGATCATGACCACGGACACGGTTCCGAAGGCGGCGTCGCGCACGGTCGAGATCGGCGGCAGGACGGTCTCTGTCACCGGCATCAGCAAGGGCGCCGGCATGATCCGCCCCGACATGGCGACGATGCTCGGCTTCGTCGCGACCGACGCGGCGATCGACCCGGCCCTGCTGCAGCAGCTCGTGCGCGAGACCGCCGACGCGTCGTTCAACTGCATCACGATCGACGGCGACACCTCGACCAACGATTCCTTCGTCGTGGTCGCGACGCACCGCGCCGGCAACGCGCCGATCCAGAGCCTCGAGAGCGGCGACGGGCAAGCGCTGCGCGACGCCGTGGTCGACGTCGCGCGCCGGCTCGCCCAGGCGATCGTGCGCGACGGCGAAGGTGCGACCAAGTTCATCACTGTCGAGGTCGTCGGCGGCGCGAGCGTCGCCGAGTGCCGCCGCGTGGCCTACGCGATCGGCCATTCGCCGCTCGTCAAGACCGCGTTCTTCGCGAGCGATCCCAATCTCGGCCGGATCCTCGCCGCGGTCGGCTACGCCGGGATCGCCGATCTCGACCAGAGCAGGATCGACCTCCTCCTCGACGACGTCCACGTCGTCGAGGGCGGCGGCCGCAAGCCCAGCTACCGCGAGGAAGACGGTCAGCGCGTGATGCGGCAGAGCGAGATCACGGTGCGCGTCGACCTGCACCGCGGCGCTGCCGCCGCGACGATCTGGACCTGCGATTTCAGCCTCGACTACGTGAAGATCAACGCCGACTATCGCTCGTGAGCGCACGTGCCTCGCGCGACGCGCGTGTGACGCGACCGTGGGCGTGGGCGGCTGACAACGGAAGTGACTTTTTGCCTTGCGGCCTTCGCACCCGCGCTGCTACGATGCCGGCTCATTCGAAAGCTTACCCATGAACCGCAACACCCTCACCACCGCCCGCAGCGCCTTCGGCGCGGCCTGGCTGTCGGTGCTCGGCAGCGTCGGCACGGGCAAGCGCTCCCCGCGCATCGTCGCGGCGCGCATCTAGCCACTCTCAGCTCTTCGATCGAAGGCCGCTGAGAGATCAGCGGAAGATTCGATCGACCTCTCGTTTCTTCCGCGCATCGGGCCGCTGGCCCGCCCAGGCTCCGCGATCCGGGGCCGCGAAGAAAGCAAGGGTGAACCATGAGAGCATGGTGGCCGAACCGGAACAGGAATCTCGTCGTGCGGCGCTGGCTGCCGACCCTTCCTGCCGGCGACCTGTTGCGCGACCGCGCGTACCGGCGCCTGTGGACATCGATCCTGATCAGCTCGTTCGGCGGGCAGGTGACGATGCTCGCGCTACCGCTGACGGCGGCGGTGCTGCTGCACGCGAGCCCGACGCAGATGGGCTTGCTGAGCGCCGTCGAGATCCTGCCGTTCGTCCTGATCTCGTTGCCTGCCGGCGTGTGGCTCGACCGCATCCGCAAGCTCCCGGTCTACATCGCCGGCGAGCTGATGATCGCGCTCGTCGCGCTCAGCGTGCCGGTCGCGTGGTGGGCTGGCTGGCTGTCGATCCGGTGGCTGTACGCGTGTGGATTCGTGCTCGGCACGGTCTATACGGTCGCCGGCAGCGCGGCGCAGATCGTCCTGACGCAGGTTGTCGCGCGCGAGCGGCTGGTCGAGGCGCACGCGAAGAACGCGCTCGCATCGTCGGGCGCCGAGGTCGCGGGACCAGGGCTGGCCGGTGCGCTGATCAAGGTCGTCGGCGCACCGCTCGCGCTGCTCGTCGACGCCGTGCTGGTGACGATCTCGGCGCTGATCCTGCGCGGCGTCGCTGTCCACGAGCCGCCAGCGCGCCGGCGCGCCAAGGGCGCGAGGGCGCGGCAGTTCTGGGCCGACCTCAAGGCCGGTGTGCGCTTCGTAGCGCACCAGCGGTTGCTCGTAGCGCTCGCCCTGGCGGTCGGCGCGTGGCAGGCGTGCCAGCAGGCCGCGCTCGTCGTCCAGATCCTGTTCGCGACGCGCACGCTCGGCCTCTCGGAGCAGGCGGTCGGGCTGAGCTTCACCGGGATGGGCGTCGGCACGGTGATCGCGAGCGTGTTCGGCAATCGCATCAGCAGCCGGATCGGCCCGGGACCGTGCCTCCTGCTCGGCTTCGCGGTCTGCGGCGCGGGCTGGCTGCTGCTCGCCGTCGCACCGGTGAACGCGCTCGGCGTCGCTGCCTTCGCGTGCATGCTGATGATGTTCTCGATCGGCGCGGTGTTCATCTTCATCAACTTCCTCGCCCTGCGCCAGGCGGTCACGCCCGCGCCGCTGCTCGGTCGCATGACGAGCACGATGCGCTGGCTGATCCTCATTCCGGCCGGCCCGGGCGCGCTGCTCGGCGGCTGGCTCGGCGAGAACGTCGGCCTGCGCGCTTCGCTTGCGGTCGCCGGTGCGGGGTCGCTGCTGCTCGCCGCCGTCGCCTGGCAGCTCGGCGTGATCCGGCGCGTGCGCACCTTGCCGGCCGCCGAGCGCGTCGACGAATGGCTCGGCGCCGAAGCCGACGTCGGCACGCGTATCGTGGTTACATGAGCCGCCGGATGCCATGGACCCGCTGCTGATCGAAGTCCCCGAGCGCCTCGAGACCGAGCGGCTCGTGATGCGCGTGCCGCGGCGCGGCGACGGCCGCGTCGTCAACGACGCGATCCGCGTCTCGCACGCCGAGCTCGTGCCGTGGCTGCCTTGGGCCGGCGTGATGCCGACGGTCGACGAGTCGGAGGCGCACTGCCGGCGCCAGCAGGCGCGTTTTCTGCTGCGCGAGGACTTCGTCCTGCTGCTCTTCCTGCGCGGTGCCGACGGCGGCGAAGGCGAGTTCGTCGGCGGCACCGGCCTGCACCGCATCGACTGGGCGCTGCGTCGGTTCGAGATCGGCTACTGGAGGAAGACCGGCTGCGAAGGGCGCGGCATCGTCACCGAGGCGGTGCGCGCGGTGTCGCGCCTCGCCTTCGACGTGCTCGACGCGCGCCGCGTCGAGATCCGCATGGACGAGTACAACGAGCGCAGCTGGAAGGTCGCAGAGCGGGCCGGCTTCACGCTCGAGGCGATCCTGCGCTTCGACTCGGTGACGCCGCTTGGCGAGCCGCGCAGCACGCGCGTCTACGCGCGCGTGCGCGGCGCGGAGGAGCCGATGGGCGGCTGACGCCGGTGCCGGCGATCAGCCGGCACCCGCGCCGGCAGGCGAGAAGCGATCGACGGCGTCGGTGATGATGCCGTCGATGCCGAGCGCGTCGAGGCGGCGGGCTTCGGCGGGATCGTTGACGGTATAGCAGAGGGCGCGCATGCCGGCGCCGTGGATCGTGGCGAGCACCGCCGCGTCGATCAGCACGTGGTCCAGCACGACCGCGACGCAGCCGAGCGCATCCGCCTCGTCGAGCCAGCCCCTGCGCAGCGCGTCGAGCAGGAGCGCGCGCGGCAGAGCGGGAGCGGCGCTGCGCGCCCCCTCGAGCGCGTCGGGACGAAACGAGCTGAGCAGCGGCGGCGGCGACACCCCGGCCCAGAGCGCGGCAGCGGCCGCGCCGACCACGCGACCAGTCTCGTGCTCGGCGCCCGGCGAAGCCTTGATCTCGACGTTGAGCGCGAAGCCGTTGCGCAGGCAGAACGCGGCGACGGCAGCGAGGCTTGCGGGCGGCTCGCCGGCATAGCTCGGGCTGTGCCAGCCGCCGGCGTCGAGGCGCGACAGCGCGTTCCACGGCAGCGCAGCCGCAGGGCCTCGCCCCGAGGTCGTCCGCTGCAGCGTCGCATCGTGGAGCAGGAACGGCACGCCGTCGGCCGCGAGCTTCACGTCGCATTCGAACGCGCGATAGCCGTGCGCCGCGCCGACGCGAAACGCTGCCAGCGTGTTCTCTGGAGCGAGCTTGCCGGCGCCGCGGTGCGCGATCCGGCGCGGGTAGGGCCAGGGCGCAGTCATGGCGTCGTCACGGCGGCGCTCGCGCGCGCGGGCTCGACGCGCTCGGACGTCATGGCGTCGAACCAGTGCAGGTGTCCGGGAGTCGCGCGCAAGCCGACGATCTCGTCGATCTTCGGATATGGCATGGTCGCGTCGAGACGGGCGGTGAAAAGTGTCTCGCCGAGCACGCCATAGACGAGCCGCTCGGCGCCGAGCATCTCGATCGCCTGGACGCGCAGTGGCCACGCCGCGGCCGAGAGGTCGCTCGCGAGCTCGACGTGTTCCGGGCGCACGCCCAGGACGAGCTCGCCTTCGCGCGGCGCCGGCGCGGCGAGCGGCAGCAGTTGTCCGCCGGCGGTGAAGCCGGCGCCGGCGGCGCGGCCGCGCACCAGATTCATCGGCGGCGAGCCGATGAAGCCTGCGACGAAGGTCGTCGCCGGCCGGTGGTAGACCTCGTCGGGCGTGCCGATCTGCTCGATCCGGCCGGCGTTCATGACGAGCATGCGCTCGGCGAGCGTCATCGCTTCCACCTGGTCGTGCGTCACGAACAGCGACGTCGTGCGCAGCGCGCCGTGCAGCTTCTGGATCTCGAGGCGCGTCTGCGCGCGCAGCTTGGCGTCGAGATTCGAGAGCGGCTCGTCGAACAGGAACACCGCGGGCTTCCTGACGATCGCCCGCCCCATGGCGACGCGCTGGCGCTGGCCGCCCGAGAGCTCGCGGGGCTTGCGCGCAAGGAACGGCGCGAGCTCGAGGATCTTCGCCGCCTGCTCGACCCGGCTCCTGATCTCGTCGAGCGGCACCTTGGCGATCCTGAGTCCGTACGCCATGTTGTCGAACACGCTCATGTGCGGATAGAGCGCGTAGTTCTGGAACACCATCGCGATGTCGCGCTCCGACGGTTCCATGTCGTTGACGACCTTGCCGGCGATGGCGATCTGGCCCGAGGTGATCTCCTCGAGGCCGGCGACCATGCGCAGGAGCGTCGACTTGCCGCAGCCGGACGGGCCGACGATGACGACGAACTCGCCGTCGACGATCTCGGCGCTCACGCCGTGGATGACGGCGTTCGCCTTCGGCCCGAGGCCGTAGCGCTTGACGACGTTGCGGAGGGAGATGGCTGCCATGTTATTTCTCGGTATCGACCAGGCCCTTGACGAACCACTTCTGCATGACGAGCACGACCACCGCCGGCGGCAGCATCGCCATCATCGCCGTCGCCATCACGAGGTTCCAGTCGTTGGCGGCCTCGCCGCCCGAGATCATGTGCTTGATGCCGATCACGACCGGGTACATGTTTTCGTTGGTCGTCACCAGGAGCGGCCAGAGGTACTGGTTCCAGCCGTAGATGAACTGGATGACGAAGAGCGCGGCAACACTCGCCGCCGACAACGGCACCAGGATGTCCTTGAAGAAGCGCATCGGCCCGGCGCCGTCGATCCGTGCCGCCTCGACCAGCTCCTCGGGCACCGTCAGGAAGAACTGGCGGAACAGGAAGGTCGCCGTTGCCGAGGCGATCAGGGGAATGGTGAGGCCGGCGAAGGTGTTGATCATGCCCAGGCTCGCGACGACCTGGTAGGTGGGGCCGATGCGCACTTCCACCGGCAACATCAAGGTGACGAAGATCGCCCAGAAGCACAACATCCGGAAGGGAAAGCGGAAATAGACGATCGCGAAGGCGGAAAGCAGCGAAATCGCGATCTTGCCGATCGCCACAATCAGCGCGGTGACGAGGCTCACGAACATCATGCGCCCGACCGCCGCGTTCGATCCCTGCGAGCTGCCCGTTCCGAGCAGGGCCTTGGTGTAGTTCTCGATCAGGTGCGAACCCGGCAGCATGGGCATCGGCGACTGCACCACCTCAGCGGCGGTGTGGGTCGATGCGACAAAAGTGATGTAGACCGGCAGGGCGACCACGAACACGCCGAGGATCAGCACGGCGTGTGCGAGGATGCCCAGGGTCGGCCGGCGCTCAACCATTGGCCGTTTCCATCAGTAGTTCACTTTCTTCTCGACGTACTTGAACTGGATTACCGTCAGCACGATGAGGATGAGCATCAGCACCACCGACTGCGCGGCCGAGCCGCCGAGGTCGAGCGCCTTGAAGTCGTAGACCAGCTTGTAGACGAGGATCGAAGTGTCTCTTCCCGGGCCGCCCT
>DASXXO010000311.1:0-3656 GCA_036503045.1 Caldimonas sp.
AGAACGCCCATCGTCGAGCACGCCACGTCCGCGAACGACGCGTCACGCGGAAACGCGCAGGCGTAGCAGGGCGATGCTGACGAGCGGAGGTCGTAGACCGAGATCTGACCATCGAAGCCGATTGCAGCCCCGGCGACGAGCGGCTTCGAATGAGCGACGCACGCCGCATTCACCGCATGACGGGTCGCGAAGTTGTCGCTGCAATCGACGACGACGTCGGCGTCGGCGACGAGCTCGAGCAGCCGGGTGGCGTCGGCGCGCTCGTGCAGCGCCGTGACACGCACCGCGGGATTGATCGCGCCGACCGAGCGCGCCGCCGACTCTGCCTTGGGCGTGCCGATGCGTGCGAGGTCGTGCGCGATCTGGCGCTGCAGGTTGGTGAGATCGACGCGGTCGTTGTCGACGATCGTGATCCGGCCGACACCGGCGCTGCCGAGATAGAGCGCCGCCGGCGAGCCGAGCCCGCCTGCGCCGATCACGAGCGCGTGCGATCCGAGCAGCCGGCGCTGGCCGTCGATCCCGATGTCGTCGAGCAGCAGGTGGCGCGAGTAGCGCAGGAGGTCGTCGTCGTTCATCGACGGAGCGAGTCCGTCATGCTGAGCGCAGGCGAAGGACCGCGATGCCGCGCGATGAGCGGAATCCTTCGCTCGCTCAGGATGATCATGCTGCGCATTGCGCAGCATGATCAGTTGGTCGTCTCGACCTCGGCCTTGCGCTCGACCGCCGTCTTGCTGACGGCGACCGCCTTGCCCTTCAGCCGGTTGAGGGCTTGCGCGAGCTGGAAATCCTCGGCGCTGCCGAACTCCGGCGGCGGCTTCGGCGCTCCGTTGCGGGAGGCGATCTCGGCCTCGTACTTCTTGCGCGCTTCATCCCGCGCCTTCTCGCGCGCTTCGTCCTTCACCTCAGCGCCCTGGCCGCTCTGCAGGTGCTTCTCGAGGTCGGCTTCGCGCGTACGGAGCGCTGCGAACAGGTTGCCCTCGGCGGTCTCGTCGAGCATGACATCGGGGACGATTCCCTTGGCCTGGATCGACGCCCCGCTCGGCGTGTAGTAGCGCGCCGTCGTGATCTTGAGCGCCGTGTCGGGGGAGAGCTGGCGCACGGTCTGGACCGAGCCTTTGCCGAACGTCTGCGCGCCCATGAGCGTCGCGCGGTGGTAGTCCTGCAGCGCACCGGCGACGATTTCGCTCGCCGATGCAGAACCCTCGTTGACGAGGACGATCAGCGGCACCTTCTTGAGCGCGTCTGGCAGGCGGCGCAGCGGGTCGGAGCCGCCGCGGCGCTGATAGAACTCGGGCGAGGCGCGGAACGTCGCCTTCGAGTCGGGGATCTGGCCGTTCGTGGTGACGACGACGGCGTCGTTCGGCAGGAACGCCGCCGAAATCGCGATCGCGCCCTCGAGCAGGCCGCCCGGGTCGTTGCGCAGGTCGAGGACGAGACCCTTGAGGTTCGGGTCCTGCTTGTACAGGTCCGCGAGCTTGGTGACGAAATCCTCGACCGTGCGGTCCTGGAACTGGCTCACGCGCACCCATCCGTAGCCGGGCTCGATCATCTTGGCGCGCACGCTCTGGGTGCGGATCTCCTCACGGACGATATTGACCGGGAACGTGCGCCCCTCGCTCTTGCGAAACACCGTCAGCACGACCTTGGTGTTCGGCTCGCCGCGCATGCGCTTCACGGCCTGGTCGACCGAGAGGCCCTTGACGAGCGTGTCGTCGATCTTGGTGATCAGGTCGCCGCTCTTCAGGCCGGCGCGGAAAGCGGGGGATCCCTCGATCGGCGTGACGACCTTCACCAGGCCGTCTTCCATCGCCATCTCGATGCCGATACCGACGAAGCGCCCGGTCGTCGCTTCGCGGAATTCCTTGAAGCTCTTCTTGTCGAAGTACTGCGAGTGCGGGTCGAGGCCGGCGACCATGCCGCCGATCGCGTCGCTGATGAGCTTCTTCTCGTCGACCGGCTCGACGTAGTCGCTCTTGACCATGCCGAAAACCGCCGCGAGCTGCTGGAGCTCCTCGATCGGCAGGCGCGACACGGAATTGCGCGCCGTCGCCTCGAGCTGCATCGTCGCCAGCGCCCCGGTGACGGCACCCAGCGCCAGCCAGCCGGCGACCTTCAGTTTGACCCCCATGAAACGACCCCTTCGCTAGCCCGGCGCGATGCCGGCGTCCGTACCACACCCGACCCGGTCTCAGTATATTCCCCGAAGCAAATTCAGCACCCGCGTCCGCGGCAAAGTTGCACGCGGTTCGGTGCTTCTCAAGAGCCGCTAGGCACGTCCGTTGCTCGAGCCGTTTGCCAGTTTCGGCTTCACGCGCTGCGAATCCCGCCATGCCCACGTCTTCCGACCAGCTCGCCGGCCCGGACGCGGGGTTCCGGCCGACGTCGCCTGCAAGCCCCGGCGACGAGGTCCCGCCGGGGGCGCCCGGAACGGCGAGAACGTCTGCCGCCGCCGCGACGGCTCCGGCAAAGTCGACGGCGCAACCTGCCCGGAGTGCAAGGGGACTGGCGTGCTGACGGTCGTGATCGGCGGTGCCTGAGCTCCGGGTGTCATCGCGCCTGCATGTCGAGCGCAGAGAATCGTGCGACCGACGAAAAGCGCGCGTGATCGCCGCCCCCCTGATCGCGGGGGTTGTCGCCGGGCGGGTGGGCCTTAACCGCTGCCGCCTGGGCACTTTTGCACGCCGGCGCGGGGCGAGGCGAATGTGCCGCGCCCTACACTCCGGAGCCCCATTGGGGCCCGCTGCGAGTCCAGGAGTGAGACTGTCCATGACCATGCCTTTCCCGTCCCGTACCCGCCAGTTGCGCCCGAGCGGTGCCGCCCGCGTCGTCGCTGTCGCGCTCGTCGCGAGCGTGGCCCTGCTCGCCGGCTGCAACCGGGACAAGGACAAGCCGGCGACCCAGACCGCGGCCAAGGTCAACAAGGAAGAGATCACCGTCCACCAGATCAACTTCGTCCTCTCCCAGCAGCGCGCCGCGATTCCGGCCGAGCAGGCGGCGTCGGCCAGCCGGGCGGTGCTCGAGCGCCTGATCGACCAGGAGCTCACGCTGCAGAAGGCAGCCGACCAGAAGCTCGACCGGGACCCGCGCGTCGTCCAGCAGATCGAGGCGGCGCGGCGCGAGATCGTCTCGCGCGCCTATCTCGACAAGATCGGTGAGGGCGCGCCCAAGGCGACCCCGGCCGAGGTCGCCGCCTACTACGAGGCGCACCCGGCGCTGTTCAAGGAGCGCCGGGTCTACAGCCTCCAGGAAGTCAACATCGACGCGCCGCCGCAGCAGGTCGAGGAGCTGAAGAAGACGCTCGTCGGCTCCAAGACTTTCGCCGACTTCGTCTCGTACCTGAAGGCGAGTAACGTGCGCTTCACGGGCGGTGAGGCCGTGCGCGCCGCCGAGCAACTGCCGCTGGCGAGCGTGGACCAGTTCGGCCAGATGAAGGACGGCCAGGCGATCTTCAACGTCCGCCCCGGGGGCGCGCAGGTGATCAACCTTGCGGCTTCCCGGCCGCAGCCGGTCACGCTGCAGCAGGCGACGCCGGCGATCGAGCAGTTCCTGCTCAATGAGCGCAAGCGCAAGCTGATCGCCGACGATCTGCAGGCCTTGCGGAGCAGTGCCAAGATCGAGTATGCGGGAGATTTCGCCGCCGACGCGGCGCGCTCGCC
>DASXXO010000312.1:0-3613 GCA_036503045.1 Caldimonas sp.
AGCCGAGAAAGACGTCGGCGCCGCGCGCGATGTCGGCGAGCGTGCGCGCGTCGGTGCGCTGGCAGTAGCGGTGCTTGCTCTCGTCGGCCTTGCCGGTTCTGAAGTCCTCGCGGTCCTCGCGCAGCACGCCCTTGCTGTCGACGACGAAGATGTTCTCGCGCTTGACGCCGAGGCCGACCATGACGTCGAGGCAGGCGATCGCCGCCGCGCCCGCGCCCGAGACCGCGAGCTTCACTTCGCCGATCTCTTTGCCGACCAGCTCGAGGCCGTTGAGCAGTGCCGCCGCCGAGATGATCGCGGTGCCGTGCTGGTCGTCGTGGAACACCGGAATGTTCATCCGCTCGCGGAGCTTCTTCTCGATGTAGAAGCATTCAGGCGCCTTGATGTCCTCGAGGTTGACGCCGCCGAGCGTCGGCTCGAGCGCGGCGACGATGTCGACGAGCTTGTCGGGGTCCCGCTCGGCGAGCTCGATGTCGAACACGTCAATGCCGGCGAACTTCTTGAAGAGGCACCCCTTGCCTTCCATCACCGGTTTCCCGGCGAGCGGGCCGATGTCGCCGAGGCCGAGCACCGCGGTGCCGTTGGTGATGACGCCGACGAGGTTGGCGCGCGACGTGTAGTCAGCGGCGAGCGACGGGTCTTCCTCGATCGCCAGGCACGCGTAGGCGACGCCGGGTGAATAGGCGAGCGACAGGTCGCGCTGGTTGAACAGCGGCTTGGTCGGCGTGACCGAGATCTTGCCGCGCGTCGGCGCGCGGTGGTACTCGAGCGCGGCCTCGCGCAGCGCGATCTCGGCGTCGGACCGGGGCGTGGCCATGGTGTCTCCTGTTTTCGCAATCGTGCGCCCGAGGCTAGCGCGGATCGAGTCGCCTGTCCTGGGCAACCCCCTCGGCTTCGTCAGCGCATGCTCATCGTCTGCCGCTGCCAGCCCGCGTCCTGCCGGCGCATGAACGGCCCGTCGCGCTCGCGCGGCCGGCCACGCTCTGCGAGGCGCGCCCGCAACGCATCGATCCCGGTCTTCCGACTCCTTGCACAGGGTCGCTCTCCTCGTCGCGGCACCTGGCCGCGACGAGAGCACCGTGGCGGGCGCCGGGAAAGCGGCGACGACGGAATCGGGAAGACGCGGTGGCGAGGCGATGAAGCCGTGCCGCTCGCGGCTCGGCGCGCGCCGCTCGTCGGTTCAGTCGCCGGCGCGGCGCGCGCCGGCGATGCAGTCGAGCAGCACCTGCAGCTCGCCGACCTGGTTGGCGAGCAGGAGGACGAGCCGTGCGTCGAGCTCCGCGCTCGCGGCCTCGGAGAGACCTTCATGGGCTGCCACCCACGCTTCGTAGAACGCGTCCGGATCGGCGATGTTGGGCTCGCTCTTCATGATCAAGTCGCGTCGAGGGCGAGGGCGCGGCGAAGCGCCGCCTCCACGTTCGCCGCGGTCGGTGCAGCGATGCGCGCGGCGACGTAGGCGTCCGGCCGCACGAGGACGAAGGTGCCCGGCGCGGCGCCGAGGTGGCGCGCGAAGGCGCCGTCCGGTTCGGCCGCGTGCAGGGCGAGCGGCAGCCGGCGCGCGACCTGGGCGAGCGTCGCGAGCGCGGCGTCGCCCGCGCCGGACCAGAGGCCGAGAAAGCGCGTGCCGTCGCCGAGCAGACGCATCACCGTCGCTCCCGCCACGGCGACGTTCTGGAGCGACTGCGCGCCTGCGGGCGCCCATGGCGACGGCGGGTAGTCGTTGGCCTGTGCCATCCGGCCGGTGTTGACGAGCTTGCGCGCGAACGGATGCGTGCGCGCGAGGGCGACCACGGCGCGCCGCATGCGCTGCTCGGCAGTGCTGCGCGGCGCGAGAAATCGCGCGGTGCGGCTCGTGACGCGCAGATTCTCGACCGCGGCGGCATGGCGCTCGGCGTGGTAGCTGTCGATCAGCGCTTCGCCGGCCCGGCCCTGGACCACGAGCGCGAGCTTCCAGCCGAGGTTCGCTGCGTCCTGGATGCCGTTGTTGCCGCCGCGCGCGCCGAACGGGCAGACGACGTGCGCCGCGTCGCCGACGAAGATCGTGCGGCCGACGCAGAAGGTGTCGAGCAGGTGGTCGCGGTACTGGTACGGGCCGATCCAGACGAACTCGAAGTCGACATCGGCGCCGAGCTGCGCGCGCAGCCGCTCGCCTGCGACCTCGGGCTTGCTGATCGACTCGGGGTCGGCGTGCTCGTCCATCTGGTAGTCGAGGCGCCAGACTTCGTCGGCCATCAGGTGCTGCCAGACGCCGCGGCCTTCGTTGAACGGCGCGTCGATCCAGGTCCAGCGCTCGGCCGGCAAGGGCTTCTTGAAACGGACGTCGCTGATGCACCAGCGGTCGGTGTGGCGCGATGCATGCGCCTCGAGGCCGAGCGCCTCGCGGATCCTGCTGTTCGCGCCGGTCGCGTCGACGAACCAGTCGGCCTCGAGCGCATACGTGCCGACCGGCGTCTCGACCTCGACCACCGCGCCCGCGTCGCCGTGCTCGACGCACGCGACCTTGTTCTTCCAGCGGATCGCATCGCGATCGACCGCGCGGATGCGCTCGACCAGGAACCACTCGAGGTAGAACTGCTGCAGGTTGATGAACGGCGGCTGCTCCGAATGGCTCTCCTCGTCGAGGTTGAACGAATAGACCTCGTCCGCGCCCGAGAACGTGCGCCCGACCGACCAGGTGATCCCCTTGGCGCGGATCTGCTCGTAGATGCCGAGCCGGGCGAAGATCTCGAGACTCTTCTGCGCGTAGCAGATGCCGCGCGACGACGCGCCGCGCACGCCGACCGTATCGTCCTCGTCGAGGACGACGAAGGGAACGCCGCGCAGCAGCAGGTCGCAGGCGAGCGTCAGCCCCGAGAGGCCGCCGCCGGCGATCACGACCGGATAGCGCCGGCGCTTCGTTGCGCCGAGGTCTGGCGGCGTCACGAACGGCCAGCTCGGCAGCTCGTATGCCGGCGCGAACTTCCAGGCTTCCGCAGCGCCCATGGCGCTCGTTATAGCGCCTCGGCGAACGCCGCGATCTCGTCGGCGACGCCCTCCTGCAAGTCGACCCGGCCGGCGAGGTAGTGGTCGCCGCCGACGATATCGACGTTCGTGATCCGGCCCGGCGCTGCCGCGAGCCAGGCAGCGCGCGTGCTCGGGAACGTGCTCTGGTCGGCGGTGTGGGTGAGGAGCAGCACCGGCAGCGAAGTGCGCGCCAGGTTCTCCGGCCCGCCGGCGCGCGACGCCGACGACCACTGCGACAAGAAGGCGGTGAGCGAAGTCGTCCGGCCCATCGCGTTCGCGCCGTAGTTGACTGCCCGAGCGTCGCCCCAGACGCTGCCCGGCCGGCGATCGTTCGGATCGAGCGTGAGGTCGAGGCAGCGCGGGTCGGCGTGCGTGCGGTGGATGACGAACGCCTCGTCGCGCGGACCGCCAGGTGTCGCGCGCAGTTCGGCGAGCCGAGCACGCACGCGTGCCTCGATGCGGTCGCGCCGCGCGCGCTGCGCCACGGCGAAGCGGGCGAGGAAGGCGACGTCGTAGCGTGGCGGCGCGTCGGGGCCGTCGAGCCAGTGCATCGGGTCGTACATGTCGTGCGCCGGGTCGACGGCGAGCGCGTCGTGCTCGTCGATGACCG
>DASXXO010000313.1:0-1668 GCA_036503045.1 Caldimonas sp.
TCTACAACGAGACGCTCGATATCCGCGTGGATGGCGAGCTGATCGCGAAGCCGATCACCGAGTTCTCGCGCTAGGCCGGCGCTCTCACGATTGATCACTTCTCGGCCTGCTCTCGGGCTCGCCAGCCGAGTTCGAGGAGCAGGAGATCGTGCATGCCACGGCCGACGACGAGCCATCCGGGGTCGCCATTGGCTTTGAGGTGACCTCCCAATGCCGCGACGGCGAGCATCGCTTGGCGAGCGTTCGGGCGAGATGGCAAAGGCTTCTTCGACACGGCGCGAAGAACCTGGAGCTGTTTGGACGTCAGAGCAGTAGAGGCAGCCGCCGTCGGGTCCGCGCGCGCGAGATGACGCAACAATAGAAGGCGCCAGGCGACCGGCGCGAGAATGGCGAGCGCGTTGAGAAGGCTGTGTGCGCTCTCCAGTTGGCGGCGCTCGAACTGGCAGCCGGTCTTGAGGGCTTTGAAGTACTCCTCGATCGTCCACCGCGAGCGGTAGCAGTCCACCGCGAACAAGATCGCAGCGTCGTCGTGAATCGGCAGGCTGGTGAGCAGGAACCACTCGACGCCGGGCTGCCCCGCGGGCGGGCTGCGCTCGAGGACGTGGATCACATGGAGCGAGATGGTCGCCGCGCACGTCTTGGCCGCATCCGCCGTGCGCGGAAGCTCGACTGTGGTCGCAGCGAAGCTCAGTCGCGCGATACGATGGCGTCGCGCCGGATGCCGCGCGCCCTTCGGGCCAAAGCTGGGCGCTCTTGGCGATAGAGGGACCTCGCGGCGGACTGTGAATCGCGCACGAGCAGCGACCTGACGAAGTCGTGCTTCGTCTTCGCCTGCCAATCGTCGATCCTGGAACGAACGGATCACGAATGCGCGCTCGTGCTCGACGAGATTCGATAGGAGCGCGTACTTGTCGCCCTCGCGGTCTGCGACGTGAATGGCGCTGACACGCCCGGCCAGTGCCTCTTCAGCAGCATCGACGGCACGCGCCCAGCGCTCCGATTCGCCGAGGCGTTGGGTCTTGGTCCAGCGCCTGTGCCCGATCCGCTTCTTGAGCCTGAACACGGTCTCCAACGCGAGTAGTCCGATCGGCCGCCGCAACTCGTCGGCCCCTATCGCCAACGAGAAGTGCCCGAAGAACCCCTGCGCCGATGGCTTGATCAGGTGTCCCAGACCGACACGCTTGCTCTGACCTCCGAACTCGAACGCGGTCGTGTCGTGAACGACCACGACTCGCGGCAGCGCCGCCGCTCGACGAGCCGACTGGCGGATGTGCGGCGCGAGGATCGCCTCCGGCGTCACCTCAGCATTACCGAAGAACCGATACGCGGCCTCCAACTCGGCGTCGTCGAGGGCCTTGGGGAAACTGGCTCCCGGCCGGTCTCCCATGCTGTCGGCGAGCAATCCAAGGCGACGATTCAGTCTCGTATCGCCAAGCTCGGCGTCGTCGAACTCGCTTGACATCGTGGGGAGTGACGCCCCCTTCTTGCGGCCCATCCCGCGACGGGATCACGACCCTCTGACATGTGTAGGATCGTGAGAGGTCAGCGCGCGGACCAGCTCGTCGAGCTCGGCGATCGACTTCGCGCCCGGGCGATCGCCGCGCTGCGCGGCCTCGGCGGCGAGCCGCTGGAGCGCGCAGTTCACCGGCGTCGGCACGTCGTGCATGC
>DASXXO010000314.1:0-5462 GCA_036503045.1 Caldimonas sp.
ACAAGAACACGACCGTCGTCTTTCCGCTGCCGATGGACCTGCTCGCTCCGTTCCTGTCGTCGCCGAAGCGGGCCGAATGACGCACGTCGCTCAGTGCGCGTTGCCGATCTTCAGGCGCCGCTCGAGCCAGAGGCTGTAGCGCGACATCGCGAAGCTGCCGCCGAAATAGATCGCGGCGACGAAGACGTAGCCCTCGATGAAGAAGTCGCGCCAGCGCGGGTCGCCCAGCGCGAGGCGGAGCGACCCGGTCAGGTCGTACATCGAGACCACCGCGACCAGCGAGGTGTCCATGAAGGTCGAGAGCAGGTTGTTGACGAACGCCGGGATGACCGCGACCAGCGCCTGCGGCAGGATCACCGCGCGTTGCGCCTGCCAGTAGCGCAGGCCGAGCGACAGGGCGGCCTCGTGCTGCGCCCGCGGAAGGCTCTGCAGGCCGCCGCGCACTGTCTCGGCCATGTACGCGGCCTGGAACAGGACCAGGCCGATGACGACGCGCCAGAACGGGTCGAGTCCCCAGCCGGCCGGAAGGACGAGCGGGAACACGAAGGTCGCGACGAACAGCACCGTGATCAGCGGCACGCCGCGCACGAGCTCGATGTAGCCGATGGCGAGCGATCGCAACAGCGCGAGCGACGAGCGCCGTGCGAGCGCCAATGCGATGCCGATCGGCGTCGATGCGGTCATGCCGATCAGGGTCAGAATCACGGTCAGCGGCAGACCACCCCAGCGGTCGGTGCCGACGGGCTCGAGGCCGAGCACGCCGCCCGACATCAGCGTGAAGAACACGCCGAAGGCGATCGACCAGCCGACGAAGAGAATGCGCGTGCCGCGCCGCGACCAGAGCGCCGGCAGCGCGCTGGCGACCAACATCGCCAGCACCACGCCGGTGGCGAGCGCAGGCCGCCATTGCTGGTCGTACGGGTAGCGGCCGAACAGGATCAAGCGCCACTTCTCGGCGACAAAGCCCCAGCAGGCCCCTTGCGCCGCCTTGCAGGTCGCGTAATCGGGCACTGCGACGGCGCCGATCACGCCCCACTCGAGCAGGTGCCAGCCCGCCCAGGTCAGCGCAGCGAGCAAGACCACCGTGACCAGGCTTGCGCCCGGGCCGGCAAAGAGTCGCGTGCGCGCCCGCGCAAGCAGGTGCGCGGGCGCGAGAGCGATCCGGTCGGGTGCAGCCATCGGATGCCCGAGGCCGCTAGCGCGGTGCGCGCGTGACGCGCGCGTTGATCGCATTCATGACCATCGCGACGACGAGGTTCAGGCTCAGGTACACCGCCATGATGATGACGATGACCTCGAGTGCCTGGCCGTTCTGGTTGATCGACGTGTTGCCGATCGACACGAGATCGGGATAGCCGATCACGACTGCCAGCGACGAGTTCTTGATCAGGTTCATGTATTGGCTCGCGAGCGGCGGAATCGCCAGGCGCAGCGCCTGCGGAAAGATCGCGCCCGCGATCGCCTGCGCGCGCGTCATGCCGAGCGCGAGGGCGGCGTCCCACTGGCCCGCCGGCACCGCGAGCGCGCCGGCGCGGACCAGCTCGGCAATCGATGCCGACGTGAACAGCGCCAGGCCGACCCATAGCGCGAGGAACTCGGGAGTGAGCGACGCGCCGCCGCTGATCAGAAAGCCATCGAGGACCGGTCGCGACCAGCCGGCGATCGCGCCGACGCTCAGCCATGCGCCCAACGCCGCCACTGCGCCGCTGGCGAGCGCAACGAGGCCGGCGCCGACTTCGAGCCAGCGGCGCGCTGCGTGCATGCCCAGCATCGCCCCGACTGCGAAGGCGACGAGCGCGCACAGCAACGCGAGCTTGCCGGACTCCGGCACCGCGATCTGCAGCCCTTCCTTCGAGAGGAGGGCGACGCCGTCGACCGACCATGCGTCGGCCGATCCTGGCAGCAGCTCGGTGATCAGCAGGTAGACCGCGAGCAGCTGGATCAGCAGCGGAATGTTGCGGAAGATCTCGACATAGGCGGCGCAGAGCCCGGAGACGAGCGGGTGGTGCGAGAGGCGCAGCAGGCCGACGGCGACGCCGAGCACGCTCGCGAGCGCGACCCCGGCGAGCGCGACGCGCAGCGTGTTGCTCATGCCGATCGCGAACGCGCGCAGGTAGCTGTCGCGCGACGTGTACTCGAACAGGAGCTCGCCGATGTTGAACCCGGCCGGGTCGCGCAGGAAGTCGAAGCCCGACCTGATCTGGCGCGCTTCGAGGTTGGCGGCGACGTTGCGCGCGAGCAGGACCGCAAGCGCGACCAGAAGCAGGACGACGACGCCCTGCAGCAGCCATTCGCGCCGCAGCCGCGCTAGCCGGCGGGCGCGCCAGGCAGCGTCGGCGCCGATCTTCAGCGGATCGGCGGGGCGTACATCAGGCCGCCCTTGGTCCAGAGGTTGTTGACGCCGCGCGGCAGCCCGACCGGTGTCTTCGGCCCGAGGTTGCGCTCGAAGCTTTCGCCGTAGTTGCCGACCTGCTTGACGATCCGGTAGGCCCACGCGGGGTCGAGGCCGAGGAGCTTGCCGGTGTCCTCCGAGACGCCGAGGAAGCGCTGGACGCCGGGATCCTTGTTGGTCGTCTTCTGCTCGTCGACGTTGGCCTGGGTCAGTCCGTCCTCTTCGGCTTCCATCATCGCGAACAGGGTCCAGCGGACGATCTGGAACCATTCGTCGTCGCCGCGCCGCACCGACGGGCCGAGCGGCTCCTTCGAGATCACCTGCGGCAGGATGACGTAGTCGTCGGCCTTGGGCGCCTTGGTGCGCGCCCCGGCGAGGTCGCTCATGTCGGTCGTGTAGACCTGGCAGCGGCCGGCGAAGAACGCGCTCGTGATCGCTTCGGCGGTGTCGAACACGACCGGCTTGTACTTCATCCCGTTCGCGCCGAAGTAGTCGGCGACGTTCTTCTCGCTCGTCGTGCCGGCCTGCACGCACACGGTCGCTCCGTTCATCTTCTTCGCGCTGTCGATCTTCAGCTTCTTCGGAACCATGAAGCCCTGGCCGTCGAAGTAGTTGATGCCCGTGAACACGATGCCGAGCGACGCGTCGCGCGTCAGGGTCCAGGTGCTGTTGCGCGACAGGACGTCGATCTCGCCTGCCTGCAGCGACGAGAAGCGCTGCTGCGAGTTGAGCGGCACGAACTTCACCTTGCTGGCGTCGCTCAGCACCGCGGCGGCGACGGCGCGACAGAAGTCGACGTCCAACCCGGTCCAGCGTCCCTGGCTGTCCGCGTTGGAGAAGCCCGGGCCCGAAGTGTTGACCCCGCACACCAGCTGACCGCGTGCCTTGACCCCATCGAGCGTCTTGCCGGCGTGGGCAGGAAGGGCAAAAGCGGCGATCGCGAGCGCAGCCGGCAGGGAGTGTTTCATCGACATGGCTTTTTTCTTTCTAGGCACGGAACAAGAAGATCTCAGTGTAGCGGGCCGGCGCGATCGATCCAGACCGACGCCCGCTGCCATCGTCTCCTTGCGCGCCAAGGCGACCATGATCGACGGGGAGCGTCTTGATCCGCGTCGGCCGTCCAAGCGATCGAGCTCCTCCTGGCGATGGTCGGCCGGGCCGCGCCGGAAGGCACCCTGGCCGCGCTCGAGTCGGTCGGAAAGTTCGAGCCGACGGTCTTCCGGGCGGAGCGATCCTTGCTGCCCTTCGGGCCCTCGGACCGCTGCACAAGGCGGCGCTCGAGGCCCTCCCCGCGAAGCTGCGTTTTCCGAAAGCGCGGCGGACTGACGGCTCAGGCAGCCGGGCTCAGGCAGCGGTCGACTGCCTCAGCAACCGCTCCGAGCGGGTCATGCCGGCGGCTGTGGCCGGCGATTCGCACCGGCATGCCTGCTGGAGCTGTTCAACGCGCGCCCAAGCCGTCGGGCGCTCCCGCCTGTTCAGGGCGACAAAGGCATCGAGCTCGGCGCGGAAGAACTCGGACACGTCCGCACTGACCGACTGCCTCGCAAGCGTTGGACTCTCCATGCGCCCAATCTTGGGTAGGCAATGTGTCGAAAACGTGTCCGGACCCCTGCTGCGGTGTCGGGTTTTGACGGCGGCAGACCCCGGCACATGGGTGGAAGCGCCGACGCCGCAAGTTCACCGCTGGCCGCGCGCGATGGTCTAGGGCGATGATCCGCGCGCCGACCGACCTCAGGATCGAGGGCGAGCCGAAGACCTGCGCAACGTGCGCTCGACCGCGTAGCCTCTGGCGTGGCGGCGAACCGGCGCCATGGGACTACCCTTTGGTCGAGGGACTGGCCGCGTTGCCCGTGTCGGTTTCGTCGAGGCCGGGGATGGCCTGCGCCTCGGCGGCGGCATAGTTGAGCTCGATCTTGATGCCGTTCGGGTCGAAAAAGAAAAGTTGGAAGACCGCCCGGCCGTTGGCGCGGCGCTGTCGGAACGGCACACCTTGCGCGCGTAGATGCTCGAGCATGGCGCGCAGTCCCGTCGCGCGAAACGCGATGTGATCGATCGCGCCGGTGCCCGCACCGGTGTCCTGCGACGTGCGGCCGAGGTAGGCGCGCTGGGCTTCGTCGGCCGCCTTGGCGCTGGGGCCGATGTGCACCACGTCGACGTCACCGAGGTACATCCAGTGCACCGGAAAGCCGAACTCGGGGTGCGCGCCCGAAGTCATCCCCAGCACCCGCGCATACCAGTCGCGGGTGGCGTCGATGTCGTCGGCGGCAACCAGGAAATGCTCAATATGCGACAAGGGCATGCACTACTATATTGGCGACAGGAGCGAGCAAGCCATGTTCGTTGCCGACAGCAAGCGCCTCACGGCCGCCGGCGCGAAACACGTGATGGCGACTGCGATCGGTCTCGCTGAGAAGGCCGGCGTCGCGGTGACTGTCGCGATCGCCGACGCCGGGGGCAACCTGCTGCTGCTCGAGCGCATGGAGGGCGGGCGCTTTCACACGGTGCGCTCGGCCACCACCAAGGCCGTGTGCGCGGCGTCCAATCGGCGCGCCACCGGGTCGCGCGGCGCCCAGGACCAGGCGCTCGACGTCGGCCACGCCCTTGGCCTGGCACTGGCTGCGGGCGCCGAAAACTGGACCGCGATGGAGGGCGGTTGCCCGATCCTCGTCGGCGGCGAATGCGTCGGCGGCATCGGCGTGGCCGGCGGCGATTGGGAGTTCGACGAACGGGTGGCGCGCGCCGCGGTCGAGTCGATCGGAGCCAGCGCCGGTGAGTGAGCGGTTGGCCGTTGGCTGCGTCGGTATCGGCTGGTGGTCCGACGTCTTGGCCGATGCGATGCAGCGCTCGGGCAAGTTCAGAATCGCCGCCTGCTTCAGCCGCTCGGAAGACAAGCGCACGAAGTTCGCGGCCAAATATGGTTGCCGCGCCGCGCCGGCCTACGAGGCGATGCTCGAAGACCGCACGATCCAGGCGATCGTCAACACCACGCCCAACGCCGCGCACCTGGAGACCACACGCCTCGCGGCGGCAGCGGGCAAGCATGTGTTCCTCGACAAGCCGATCGCCAACA
>DASXXO010000315.1:0-8237 GCA_036503045.1 Caldimonas sp.
GCTCCTGCCCGGCGCGTATGTGCAGGTCGAGCTGCCGCTCGCCGGCAGCACGACGCTGGTCGTGCCCGCCAGCGTGCTGCTGTTCCGCGGCGAAGGGACGCGCGTCGCCGCCCTCGACGCGGCGAACCGCGTTCACCTGAAGTCGGTCACGCTCGGGCGCAACCTGGGCGAATCGATCGAGGTGCTCGACGGCATCGCCGCCGGCGAGCGGCTGGTCGTCAATCCGGCCGATTCGCTCGCCGAAGGAGACAGCGTCGCCGTCGTCGCGCTCGACGACTCCGCAGCAAGCGGCGCGCGTGGCCGCCCCGCGGCGCCCAAGTCTCTTCAATGAGGCCGGGACCGGCGCGCGTGCGACCGGCGGCCGAGGGTTGAAGTCGCGCTGCGCGGCCTCAGCTTGGCTGCAAGGCCCCGCCGCGCGGGGCGGAAAGAACCCGATGGCCGCCTCCAGCACCGAACCCCTGCACACCCGGCTAGAGACCCTGATCGCGCTCGCGCGGCTGCTCGAGCGCGTCGAGGCGAGCCCGGTCTCGGTCGGTGCCAGCCAATACCGCGCGCTCGTGCGCGGGATCCAGGACGCTCTGGCCGAGCCCCTGCCGTCTCACCCCTTGCAGGCGATCCTCAACGCGCACCCGGCGACGGCCGAGATCTACGAGAACCTGCACTACGACACGTCGGGCTTGTCGCGCTCGCCGCTCGAGCGCTCGGTCGCGACGGAGATGCTCGCGACCCAGCTGATCCACAAGGTCGCGCGCGGCGCTTCGTCCTCCTAGGCGGCCGATCGGATCGGCGGCGCGGCCGGGCCGGCGCGCGCCGCCGCCTCTTGCTTCTCCGCCGCGACCGTCGCGGCGACGAGCTTGCGGAAGCGCACGACGGCCGCGTCCATCGCCAGCAGCATCATCGGCGCATCGGGGTCGGCGTCGATCGCCCGGCTCTGGGCGGTGATCATCGCCCGGTCTTCCTCGAACGCGACGAGCAGCGCGCGGTGCAGCGCTTCGGCGATCGAATGGTCGCCTTCGTCGACGCGGCGCGATTGCTGGAAGAAGTAGTGCGTCGTGTGCTCGGTCTCCGGCGTCACGGTCTGACAGCTGTGCAGGCGGACCGCGCGCCGCATGTCGCCCTCGGCGTCCTCGACCGGACGCCCGCCCGAGTGCATCAACAGCGTTCCGGGCAGGACGAAGTCGTAGATGAACCAGCGGTCGAGTTTGCCCGCGAGCTTGCGCACCGCGCTGTAGTACGGCGGCGGCGGAACGTCGTGGACCTTGCGCGTGACGCGGATGCCGCGTGGCACTGCTTCGATCGTCGCGCGCGCCTGTGCGATCGCGGTCGTTCCGCCGAGCGTCTTCTCGTGCACGTAGCTGAGGTGCGAGAAGTCGAGCAGGTTGTCGCAGATGAGCGCCTGCGGTGTCTCGTAGTGCAGGTACCCGGGGATGTAGTCCCATTCGGGATCGTCGCACGAGAAGTTGTCGGGCAGGAGCGCCGGGTCGGCGCGCGCCTCGTCGCCCATCCAGACGAACACCCACCTGTTGTTGACGAGCACCGGGTAGCGCTGCACGCGCGCCTTCGCCGGCACGGTCTCGGAGCCGGGGATCTCGATGCAGCGGCCGGTCGCGTCGAACAGCAGCCCGTGGTAGCCGCAGCGCACGCAGTCGCCTTCCTTCCTGCCCTTCGAGAGCGGGGCGAGCCGGTGGCAGCAGCGATCGCGCAACGCGACGATCTTGCCCGTGGCAGTGCGGTAGAGCAGGATCGCTTCGCCGAGCACGGTGCGGCTGAACAGGCCCTCGTGCGGCACCTCGTGGTCCCAGGCGATCACGTACCAGCAGTTGCGAACGAACATGGTGACTCTCCGCGGCAGGCCGCGGCTTGCCGATCGCCCAGCATAGACGCCCTCCGGCAAGACGGTCAGAGCTTCGGGATGCGCAAGGTCTTGCTGACCATGAGCGTCCCCGACAGCGCGAACAGCAGCGCGAGCGGGTGCAGGTCGGCGCCGAGCACGCTCCACGCTCCGCCAGGGAGATCGGCGCCGATCCGTTCCTGCCACGCCGCCCAGGCGAGGACGGCGGTGAGCAGCACGCTGGTCGGGATCGGCGTTCCCTCGAAGTACTTGACCTTGTCGCCGCCCTCGGAGAGCGTCTCGGCGGTGACGTTGTAGCGCGCGAGGCGCGAGACGCCGCAGCAGACGAAGTAGACGAGGATCAGCGCGTCCCAGCCGCCGGTGACGCCGCACGCGAACGCGAGCGCCGCGGGAGCGACGCCGAACGAGATGACGTCGGCGAGCGAATCGAGCTCGCGCCCGAGCGTCGACGAGGTCTCGCGCCAGCGCGCGATCCGGCCGTCGAGGACGTCGAAGACGAACGCCGCCGGCGCGAACGCGGCAGCGACGAGCAGGTCGCCGGTGCGGTGCGTCAGCAATGCGCGCATCGCCATGCCGATCGCGGCGACCCCGCACGCGGCGTTCGCGAGCGTGAACACGTCGGCGAGATGGAAGGCGCGGATCATCGAGAAGTGCTTCCGCGTCCTGGTCGGCAGCGCATTCATGCAGGTCCTCCGTTCGCGCGGGCACGGGCGCGCGCGGACCCCAGTGTTCGCGATCCACGGCGCCGCGTCTGCCGGCGATTTCCCACATGACGGTGCGCGGTCGGCGGGGCCCGGGGGACATCGGCATCCTCGTCGACGCCGGCGCATGGACCGGTACGCTCATGCTCCACCGCGGCAAGGCCTATCCGACTGCGGAGCTCTATCCCGGCGGCGGTCGGCTCGGCGGCGTCAACGGGGAGGTGGCGTGGCAGCTCGACCCCCGCTCGCGTCTGGGCCTGGCGATGACCTACTGGCGCGAGCCGCAGGGCGAGCGGACCCGAGCCCAGCTGTGGTGGCGCTTCGCGTTCCGCTAGCCGCTATTCCTCTTCCGACCAGGCGAAGCCGTCGCGCGCCACCAGCGCGCTCGCAGCAGCCGGACCCCAGGTGCCGGCCATGTACGGGCGCGGCGGAGTGTCGTCCCTGCTCCAGGCCTCGAGCACCGGCTCGACCCAGCTCCACGCCTCCTCCTGCTCGTCGCTGCGCACGAAGAGGTTGAGGCGGCCGGCGATGACGTCGAGCAGCAGCCGCTCGTAGGCACCGACGCGGTTCTCGGCGAAGGCCTTGTCGAAATCGAGGTCGAGCGAGACTGGCGCGAGCGCCTCCGACTGGCCCGCGCCCTTGGCCGCCATCAGGTGCAGCTCGAGGCCGTCTTCGGGCTGCAGCTTGATGACCAGCTTGTTGGGCCGGCCGAACCCGGGAAAGATGTTGTGCGGCGTCGCCCGGAAGTTGACGACGATCTGCGCGTCGCGCGCGGCGAGGCGCTTGCCGGTGCGCAGGTAGAAAGGCACGCCCGCCCAGCGCCAGTTCTGGACCTCGGTGCGCAGCGCGACGAAGGTCTCGGTATCGCTGTCGGGCGGCACCTTGTCCTCCTCGAGGAAGCCGGTCGCGGCGCGGCCCTCGACGTTGCCGGCGCGGTACTGCCCGCGCACGACGTCGCGCGCCGCGCTCTCCGGCGAAAAAGGCTTGAGCGAGCGCAGCACCTTCAGCTTCTCGTCGCGGATCGCGTCGGCGGCGTTGCGCGACGGCGGCTCCATCGCGACCATCGTCAGCAGCTGCAGCGCGTGGTTCTGGATCATGTCGCGCAGCGCGCCGGTGCGGCTGTAGAAATCGCCGCGGCTGCCGACCCCGATCGACTCGGCGAGCGTGATCTGGATGTTGCCGATGCACTCGCGCCGCCAGAGCGGCTCGAACAGCACGTTGCCGAAGCGCAGCGCCGTCAGGTTCTGCACCGCGGGCTTGCCGAGGTAGTGGTCGATCCGGAACGTCTGCTCCTCGCGGAAGACCGAACGGACGACGCGGTTGATCTGCTGCGCGCTCGCGAGGTCGTGGCCGAGCGGCTTCTCGAGGACGACGCGCACGTCGGGCCCGTTCAGCCCGGCGGCGCCGAGCTGCGCGCAGATCACCGGGAACAGGTGCGGGCTCGTCGCCAGGTACATCACGGTGATCTCGGCCGGGGCGGTGCGGCCGGTCTCCGACGCGAGCCACGTCTTCAGGCGCACGTAGTCGGCCGGCAGCGAGAGGTCGAGCGAGAGGTGGTGCAGGAGCGCGGCGAAGCGGTCGAACTCGTCCTCGCTCGGGCGCTTCGCGTCCTCGACCTCGTGGAAGCGCTCCTTCAGCCAAGCGCGGTAGCCGTCGTCGCTGAGCTCCTGGCGCGAGACCGCGACGATCCTCCCGCCTCCGCGCAGCTTGCCGTGCCGCCAGGCCTGGAACAGCGCCGGCATGAGCTTGCGCCAGGTGAGGTCGCCGGTGCCGCCGAAGAGAACCAGGTCGAACGCCATGGGGAGAGGATACGATGACGCGATGGTCACGCCGGCCTCGATCTTCGCCCGCGCCGTGCTCGCCGGCGCGCTCGCCGTGCCCTCGCTCGCGCCAGGGCAGGTCACGGCCGCACCCGACCAGGAGAAGCTCCTCGCCAGCGCCGACCCCCGGCTGGCAGCGAACAAGCGATTCGTTTACGACTTCTGGCGCGAGGTGTTCGAGGGCGGGCACATGGAGCTCGCCGACAAGTACATGGCCGACTCGTACATCCAGCACAACCCCAACGTGCCGACCGGCCGCGCCGCGTTCGTCGATTTCTTCGCCAAGTTCCGCAAGCCCGCGCCGATCGAAGCGAGGATCAAGGCGCCGGTGGTGGCGATCGTCGCCGAAGGCGACTACGTCGTGCTCAGCTTCGTGCGCGAGCAACCGGATCCCAAGGATCCGACGAAGAAGTACACGACGACCTGGTTCGACATGTTCCGCCTCGAAGGCGGCAAGATCGCCGAGCACTGGGACCCTGCCCAGAAGCAATAGGACCCCGCGAAGCTCAGCAACCGCACGCCGCAGCGCCGCCATGACCGTCTCCGCCGCCGACAAAGCCGAGCGCCTGCAGGCGTTGCACGCGGGGCCGCGTGCGTTCGTCATCGCCAACGCGTTCGACGCCGGCTCGGCGAAGCTGCTCGAGCGGCTCGGCTTCGACGCGCTCGCGACCTCGAGCGGCGCCGCCGCGGGCGTCCTCGGCAGGAAGGATGGCGAGCTGTCGCGCGACGAGGCGCTTGCGCACGCACGCGCGATCGCGGCAGCGACCGAGCTGCCGGTCTCAGCAGACCTCGAGAACGGCTTCGGCGATTCGCCCGAGGCGGTCGCCGAGACGATCCGCCTTGCTGGCGCGACCGGCGTCGTCGGCGCGTCGATCGAGGACCACACCGGCGATGCGTCGGCGCCGCTCTATCCGATCGAGTTCGCCGCCGCTCGCATCACGGCGGCCGTGCATGCCGCGCGCGCGCTTCCGTTCGCCGGCTTCGCCATCACCGCGCGCGCCGAGAACTTCTTCCGCGGCCCGCACGATCTCGCCGACACGATCGCCCGTCTTCGCGCGTACGAGGCCGCCGGGGCCGACGTGCTGTTCGCGCCCGCGCTGCCCGACCTCGACGCCGTCCGCGCCGTCTGCGCCGCGCTCACGAAGCCGGTCAACTTCATGGTCGGCATGAAGGGCAAATCGTGGGACCTCGCGACGCTGGAAGCTGTCGGAGTGCGTCGCGTCAGCCTCGCGACCTCGCTCTGGCGCGCGGCGATGGCGGGTGTCCGCGCCGCCGCCGAGGAGGTGCGCGTTCACGGCACCTTCGGCTACGTCGATCGCCTTTAGCACCGTGACCCGGGGTGCTGCTCCCGGTGCCTCGGCGCTTCCGACGCGCTGCGACCGCACCGCCGCCTGGGCTGCGCTCGCCGGCCACTACTAGGCGCACGGCCGCGACTCGACCTGCGCGAGGCGTTCGCGCGCGACGCCCAGCGCTTCGCGGCGCTGTCGGGTGTCTTCACGGCGGGCGCGGTGTGGGGGATCGACAGCTTCGACCAGTGGGGCGTCGAGCTCGGCAAGGCGCTGAGCGCGCGCCTGCGTGCAGCGCCTCGTTCGCTAGCGGCCGCGCGGCCGGTCGTCGCTGCGGCCGCGAAGCGCCGGCGAAAGCTGTCAAGATCGCGCCATGCCGGCCTTCGCGTGCCTCCGCCCGAGCCGCGCCGTCGCATGACGAGGCGCTGGCGGCTCTTTCCGAAGTACGCGCTGCTGATCATCACGCTGGTCGGCAGCATGCTGGTCGCGAGCGGCGCGATCGGCCTCTACTTCTCGTGGCGCGAGAACAAGGCGAACCTGATCGCCCTGCAGGACGAGAAGGCGCAGAACGCCGCGACCCGGATCGAGCAGTACATCAAAGACATCGAGCATCAGCTCAGCTGGACCGCGCTGCCGCGCGCCGACGCCGACGGCGACCCGCTCGAGCAGCGGCGCATCGAGTACCTCAAGCTGCAGCGCCAGGCACCGGCGATCACCGAGGTCGTCTGGATCGACCCGCAGGGCCGCGAGCAGCTGCGCATCTCGCGGCTCGCGATGGACGCGATCGGCAGCGGCATCGACATGTCGCAGGAGGAGAAGTTTCGCGTCGCCTCGAAGAACAAGACCTACTACGGCCCGGTGTATTTCCGAAAGGGCACCGAGCCGTACATGACGATCGCGATCGCCGCCGGGAGCGGCGGCGGCGTGACCGCGGCCGAGGTGAACCTCAAGTTCGTCTGGGACGTCGTCTCGCGGATCAAGATCGGCGCGACCGGGCTCGCTTACGTCGTCGACTCGACAGGGACGCTGATCGCGCATCCGGACATCAGCCTGGTGCTGAAGAATTCGGACCTGAGCGCGCTGCCGCAGGTCGCGGCACTGCGCGGACCGGGCGACGGACCGCCATTGCTCGCGCGTGATTCCAATGGCGAAGAGGTTCTTTCCGCGCACGCGGCGATACCGACCTTGCACTGGACGGTGTTCGTCGAGTCGCCGCGCGCCGAGGCGTTCGCGCCGCTGTATGCGACCTTGCAGCGCACGTCGCTCCTTCTGGTCGCGGCCCTCCTGATCTCGATCACGGCGAGCTTCTTCCTCGCCCGCGCGCTCGTGCGGCCGCTGCGCGCCTTGCAGGAGGGCGCGGCGCAGATCGGCGCCGGCGACCTCGACCGCCACATCGAGGTCCGCACCGGCGACGAGCTCGAGGGACTCGCCGAGCAGTTCAACCGCATGAGCGCGCAGCTGCGCGAGTCGTACGCCGGGCTCGAGCGCAAGGTCGAGCAGCGCACCGCCGAGCTGACCGAGTCGCTCGAATACCAGACCGCGACGGCCGAGATCCTGAAGGTGATCAGCAGCTCGCCCGATGACCTGCAGCCGGTTCTCGAGGCGGTCGCAGAGCGCTCGCGCATTCTTTGTCGCGCCGCGGGCAGCAGAGTGTGGCTGCTCGACGATTCTCCCTCGCTCGCTCGTCACCTGCGAGCGCGCACCGGCTACAAGCTCGAGGACGGCAGCGAATCGGGCCGCGGCGACCTGTTGCCGCTGAAAGCAACCTCGGTCGTCGGACAGGCGTTCGTCGAGGCACGCACGGTCCACATCGACGACGTCGCGCCGCTGATCGACAAGCAATACCCGGACGCGCGCGCGAGCCAGGAGCGGCACGGCTTTCACACGGTGCTGGCGGTGCCCATGCTGCGCGAAGGGAACGTGATCGGCGTGATCGCAGTGCTGCGCAAGCAGGTCGAGCCGTTCTCGAGCGGCGAGATCCGCCTGATCGAGACCTTCGCCGACCAGGCCCTCATCGCGATGGTGAACGTTCGCCTGTTCAACGAGACCAAGGAGGCGCTCCAGCAGCAGACCGCGACCGCCGAGGTGCTGCGCGTGATCAGCGGATCGATCGCCGACAGCGCTCCGGTGTTCGAGAAGATCCTCGAGAGCTGCAACCATCTGTTCTCGAGCACCGAGCAGGGCATCCTGCTGATCGGCGACGACAACCGCTTCCATCTCGCGGCGCACCGCGGCATTGCGCGCGACCGCCTGGAGGCGCTGTTCCCCTCGCCGGTCGGCTCCGACTTCGAGCGCGCGATCCTCGCGCGTCGGCCGCTTCACTACAAGGACGTCATCAACGGTCCCGACGTCCCCTCGGGCATCCGTGCGGTCGCCGAGCACATCCATGTCGGCAATTACTCGCAGGTGTTCGCGCCGATGGTCTGGGAAGGGCGTGCGCTCGGCACGCTCTACGTGACGCGCCAGCCGCCGACCGGCTTCGGCGAGACGGAGATCGGCCTGCTGCGCACGTTCGCCGACCAGGCCGTGATCGCGATCCAGAACGCGCGCCTGTTCAACGAGACCAAGGAAGCGCTCG